>NZ_LWGF01001033.1:0-30643 GCF_001635355.1 Oleiphilus sp. HI0125 | reverse complement strand
TAATAACAACATCACCTTCGTTCATGTCAGCTACGTCGATTTCTTCAACATCTAGGTAAGAGTTGTAGATGTCGCCTTCGTCGCCTGGCTCATTAACAACAGCGATTTCTTTAGTTAGGCCAGCACCTTCAGAGTCAGTACGCGCAACAATTAGACCGTCGTCAACACCTAGCTCTAGGAACGCGTAACGAAGTGCACGGATCTTCCCGTGGAAGTCAGCGTGTGGAACAGTTACTTTACCGTCTTGGTGACCACATTGCTTCTCGTCAGCAACTTGGTTTTCGATCTGTAGGCAGCAAGCCCCAGCTTCGATCATTTGCTTAGCCATTAGGTAAGTCGCTTCTGCGTTACCGAAACCAGCATCGATGTCAGCTACGATTGGCACAACGTGCGTTTCGTGATTGTCGATCGCTTCGATGATTTTTGCTTCTTCAGCAGCATCACCAGCTTCACGTGCTTTATCAAGTGCACGGAAAAGACCACCAAGCTCACGCGCATCAGCTTGACGTAGGAAGGTGTAAAGCTCTTCTACAAGACCAGCTACTGCAGTTTTCTCGTGCATAGATTGGTCAGGAAGTGGACCGAAGTCTGAACGAAGTGCTGCAACCATCCAACCTGAAAGGTATAAGTAGCGACGCTCAGTTGAACCGAAGTGTTTCTTGATAGAGATAAGCTTTTGTTGACCAACGAAACCGTGCCAGCAGCCTAGAGACTGAGTGTACTTAGTTTTGTCTTTATCAAACTCAGCCATGTCACGACGCATGATGCCAGCTGTGTACTTAGCTACGTCCAGACCAGTTTTGAATTTGTTTTGAAGGCGCATACGAGCTGCTGATTCAGCACTTACACCTGGGAAAGAGTTAGCAACTTCTGCTGCTTGAACTTCTGCTTGATAACCTGACATTGGCTAATCCCTCTTTTTACGGATGACACCTTGCTCAGACAAAGCAAGGCCGTTTTTAGATTTCGGAGCGGATATTAAATCGAACCCCTACATAAATGAAATATATTGATGCAATAGCCGCTATACGCTGCATTGATAAAGCTATGAAATTTGATGCAACTTCGCGTGAAATTACGGATCAATGAGTCAAGTTTTGAAAGACTATTTCATAATATTCATTAGTGAATGAATATCGGAGGTGATAGCCTGATCCCTTTACAATTTTCTCGCAAAAGACATTCAACTTGACCATCTGGTAAGGCGCATGATTCTTCACAACACCGCCCAAGTCAATACAAGAATTGACGCAGGAACAATACTCACAATTGATGACAATTTCACGACACTGACAGACCATTCTTTAATTATTGAGAATGGTGTAATTACACAGATTTCACCAACAGAATCAGTGCAACATATCATCGCATCCGAACATTATTGTTTGCCAAACCACGTCATTATTCCGGGCCTTATTAACGCGCATGGTCATGCATCAATGGCTTTACTTAGAGGTATTGCGAATGATTTACCGTTAAATATTTGGCTTCAAGAACATATATGGCCCGCTGAAGGCAAATGGGTCGATTCTGACTTCGTGTCATTCGGCGCGAAACTTGCGATGGCTGAAATGCTCAAGAGCGGAACGACAACGTTTAGCGACATGTATTTCTTCCCGGAGGTTGTCGCACAAATGGCGCAAACCGTTGGAATGCGCACCCAACTCGCTTGCCCTATTCTAGACTTCCCAACTGCATGGGGCAGCGGCCCAGATGAGTACATAGAAAAAACACTTGAGCTTCATCGCGCCTTCGAAAGCTCTGATTTAGTTCACATGGCGTTCGGGCCTCATGCGCCTTATACGGTTTCGGATGACCCTATAAGAAGTCTCATTAGCGCTGCACGTGAACATTCATTACCAATACAAATGCATGTGCATGAGACTCAGAAAGAAGTTAATGACGCTGTAACAAACTCGGGTAAGCGACCGATTAAACGGCTATCAGAGCTGGGGCTCTTCGAGCCCGATTTAAATACACAAGCGGTACATATGACAGCGCTAACGGAATCAGAAATTAGCTTGTTAGCCAAAACTAATACAAGTGTTATTCACTGTCCTGAGTCTAATATGAAACTCGCCAGTGGATTCTGTCCTACCCAAGCTCTCTCTGCCGCAGGGGTTAATATCGCGTTAGGAACAGATGGAGCAGCGTCAAACAATGATCTGGATATGCTTGGCGAGATGCGCACAGCCGCCCTAATCGCCAAAGGTTACACCGGTGACGCAACAGCTCTTTCTGCTAAAGAGTGTATCCGTATGGCAACCATCAATGGTGCAAAAGCTTTAGGTTTAGAGCAGCTGATCGGAAGCTTAGAAGTCAGCAAACAAGCAGACATCGTAGCCATTGATCTCGATCACTTAAACACTCTGCCTAGTTATGATATTCCTGCAGACATCGTATACAACACTAATGCCTCACAAGTAACGCACACTTGGGTTAACGGCAAACTTTTGGTAGATTGCGGCCACCTTACCGGCATTGACGAAGACATGTTAAAAGACGAAGCTCGCCAATGGGGCCAAAAGATAAAGTCTGGGAATAAATAATGACTCAAACGCTTAATAAGAACGTCGACCAATCTGAAGTTGCAAAATTCGAAGCGCTTGCCAATCGATGGTGGGACAAAAACAGCGAATTTAAACCGTTGCACGACATAAATCCGTTACGAGTTAACTATATCGACGAGCGCAGCTCTCTGGCAGGCAAAAAGATTCTCGACGTTGGTTGTGGTGGCGGCATATTGTCCGAAGCTATGTCTCAGCGAGGAGGCTTGGTTCAAGGCATTGATATGGGTGAAGCTCCACTGGGTGTGGCGCAATTACACAGTCTAGAGTCAGGTCTTGATATAACCTATACCCAAATCACTGCCGAAGAGTTAGCAGACCAAACTCCAGACGAATATGATATTGTGACATGCTTAGAAATGCTAGAGCACGTTCCGTCTCCATCATCGGTAATTCAAGCTTGCCAGCGCCTGCTTAAACCCGGTGGAGACCTTTTCCTATCTACCATTAACCGCAATCCCAAAGCATATCTTTTCGCAATCGTTGGCGCCGAACACCTTATGAAGATGCTCCCTAAAGGAACGCACGATTTTAAGAAGTTCATCAAACCTTCAGAGCTTGGGGGCATGGTTCGTCAAGCAGGCTTAGAGATGCAGGATATATCAGGCATGACATACAATCCGCTGGTTAAAGAATACAAACTCAGCCGCGATGTAGACGTGAATTATTTAATGCACGCCATCAAACCCAAGGCATAAAATGGAACTTGAAGCAGTCTTATTCGATCTTGACGGTACGTTAGTTGACACTGCACCCGACTTCTACGTTACGGTCGAGAAGTTATTAGCACTCCACAATAAAGCCCCCATTGAACACGAAGTTATCCGAGCAGAGGTTTCTAACGGTTCACGAGCACTAACAAAACTATGCTTTCCGGAGATTACTGATCAAGATGAGTTCGAGCAGCTGCGCATGCAATTGTTGAATATCTATGCTGATGAAGTAGGTGCAAACGCAGTACTGTTTCCCGAAAATCGCGAGATTCTTGAAACCTTAAAGAGTAAAAACATTCCTTGGGGCATCGTAACCAACAAGCCACGACTTTATACCGAGCTTCTGATCAAGCGCACTAGTTTTCTCAAAAACTGCTCTGTATTAATTTGCGCGGATGATGTGCCAGTTGCTAAGCCAGACCCGACTGGAATTCTTGAAGCTTGCGCCAAGCTCCAAGTGTCTAGCAATAAAGTTCTATATGTTGGCGATCATGTTAGAGATGTACAAGCAGCCCACAACGCCGGTTGCGTATCAGCGATCGTTCCGTTTGGTTACTTCGATGAAGGCACGAATCTTAATGACCTAGGAGCACAGCATCTATTGAGAAATGCCAAGGACTTGATTCATTTTTTGGACAACTAATGGACTCAGAACTCAAATCGAATGCTCCCATCAAAAGCAGCTGCATTTTCTTCGACTTCATCTAAGTTAGGGCGATCGATAATCTCGCGCTGAACGCCTACACGAAACGTAAGTTGAACAAAATCCAACGGCGCGTACCCGCCGTGTAGATACAAAGAATTTAAAGCGCCATCATTGCCATTCCTATAATCGATTGAATGGGATTTATGGCCAAATCCAAGTCGAAGTTTCCGCGACAAATACCAAGCCAGTTCGCCATACCACGCATTTGATATATAACCACCGCCCTCTCTCCCTAGATTAGGATAAGGCGTTTTCTTTTCACGATGAGATAGCCCCACATCAAATACTAAATCTAGATCATAAGCTGTATAGATCTGTCGATACTTGATCTCACTGAAGCTAATGCGATAACCATCCCCGGACTCATACTCGCTGTAAAAATCTGCCTTCCCGGTATCGGTCAGATAAATAGACAAACCTAAACCACCGCCATTGAGTCGTTCTTCATCAAGGCGAGTTTCATGTCGCGTGCTGATATACGCGATCCGCCAGCTATGACTGAGTAAACGGTCATCATGCGAATACGTTAGCCTAACTCGATTAAAATCATCTTGGGGTGTTACATCATCAGCGCTAAGGCTTATATCAAGGTAACTGACTCGCGCTAAGAACTCGTTTTCTAAAGGCGAAATCGAAGACTGATCAACAGGCGTAAGGTAATACCTAGCATTGACGCCGTGCTGCTTTTTGTCCTCGTCTTTGTGATGCTGGTCTGAGTCTTTTACAAGATAGTGCGTATCGAACTCGATTGAACTAGAAAATTCATTCGCAGCAAAAGCACTATTAGCGATTAATAGCCCATACAATGCCGCCCATACATACCTTAAGAATTCAATCCGCAAGCTCTACACCAAATCTCTGTAAAATTTAGCTACAAAAATAGGCGAAAAATAGATAATTTCGAGGCGTTTTAGCCTATTTCCTGTACTACGGTTTTTTGAACCTAGCATCAAGAATAGATCGCTATTATGAAAATATTGCTCGTAGAAGACAGCCCAGTAAATCAACTCGTCACGAGCGCGCTACTTGAAACAATTGGCGTAGAACATTCAGTGGTAGATAACGGCCTTCTCGCATTTGACCTACTAATCAATGACAAGCAGCATGATATCGGTTTAATCCTAATGGATTGTTACATGCCGTTATTGAATGGATTTAAAGCTAGCAAGCTTATACGGCGAGGGTATGCTGACGCAGATCATAAGATCACGCCAATAGTCGCATTAACCGGCAATTCAGACGAAGAGGTTAAGTTGATGTGTCTAGAAGCCGGAATGAATGGCTTTTTATCTAAACCGGTAGATCCTGAAGAGCTAGGATCTACCATTCATACACTTATGCGATAAATATCTTACGCCGCCGCGTACGAAGAAATGCCTTTCGAGATGCCTTGCTTTAGCACGCTTTTGATCAGCCCTGTTGTAAAGGGTATTTTTGATTCAAGCTTAATCTGATAATCAAGGGAACAACCGTCGCCTTGTTCTTTGAATCGTAAAGTTCCCACATGGTTCTTAATTGGGCTTCCTCGCGTGATCTTATATTCAATAAACTCGCCTTCTTTAAATTCAGTAATCGTTTCTTCAAAAGACGGAAGCGGCCCAATATTTATTTTACGGACTGAACCAAGCCCACACGCACCATCTTCACCTTGTTGAATTGTAGTCATCTTAATGCCACAAATTTTCCCAAATAATTCGTGATTACTTAAATCAGCGAACACAGTTGCAAGAGGTTTATTGAATTGGAATGACATATTAATCGATTGCTGCGGCATATTACCCTCACGTTTATCTTTATTGTTGTGTCTTATGATTATTCAAACAAAACACAATGACAAGTTGCATTAATCTCAATAAAATTGCGATCTTTACTCTTCTGCGAATAGGCGTAACCATGCACGATTATCAAGCACCTGAAAACCTACTACTTAACAAAGTTATCCTGGTTACAGGTGCAGGCGAAGGCATAGGAAAGGCAATCGCACTTAGCTATGCACGAGCAGGCGCGACAGTTCTTTTATTAGGACGAACCACCACAAAGCTTGAAGCTGTATACGATCAGATCATATCCGAACAGCTACCTGAACCAGCTATTCTCCCAGTAAATCTTGAAGGTGCTGTTGAAGTTGACTATCACAAAATTTCTGATGTCATCGATCAAGAGTTTGGGCGACTAGACGGGCTTGTTCATAACGCTAGCCAGCTTGGTTCAATGACACCAATAGAGCAATACGAAGTTGAAGTATGGCAAAAAGTTATGCAGGTCAATCTAAATGCATGCTTCTTGATGACAAAAACATTCATCCCCTTACTAAAGCTATCTGATGACCCTTCTATCATTTTTACTTCATCAAGTGTTGGGCGAAAAGGTCGTGCTTACTGGGGTGCATATTCTGTAAGTAAATTCGCGACAGAAGGCTTTGCGCAAGTGCTTGCTGACGAACTGGATACAGAAGAAGATCCGATACGAGTAAACATTATCAACCCCGGCGCAACTCGCACAAATATGAGAGCCAGCGCGTATCCAGCGGAAAACCCAATGTCATTGAAAGCGCCGTTGGAAATAATGAATCTCTACTTATATTTAATGGGTGCTGAAAGCAAAGGCGTAACAGGGCAAAGTTTAGACGCGCAGCCGAAATAAACGAAGTAAGCACTTAAAAAAGTGCTGCGCCAAGGGCTCCGCCGGCAATAACGATAGCGACCACTGGTAAACGAAAAACGACAAGCGCGATATAGGTAATTGCCACAAACGCTATATCTGTAAGATCTTTGATACTTTGAGTGATCACTGGGTCATACAGGGTTGCCAGCAACAAGCCAAGAACCGCAGCATTCACTCCCCACAGCGCGCTTTTAATCTTAGGTCTAGATCTTAAGCGATCCCAGAATGGCAGCACACCGAACAAAAGCAAAAATGAAGGCAAAAATATCGCGAACGTCGCCAGCGCAGCGCCACTAAAGCCATTCGGACCACTTAAATGCGAAGCTCCTAAAAAACTTGCGAAGGTGAACAGCGGCCCCGGTACCGCTTGTGCCGCGCCGTAACCTGCCAAGAAAATATCTTTATCTACCCAACCAGCTGTAACGACTTGAGACTCAAGTAAAGGCAAAACGACATGCCCTCCCCCAAATACGAGGGATCCTGCATTGTAGTAAGCACTGGCTTGACTTAGGCTTTCCCAGCTCCCTCCTCGACTTACTAGTAAGGCCGCCGCTAACAAAACAAAGAAAGCACTTAGACACACGATTGGCCCAATCAAATGAACACGGCTTCGCTCATAATTAACAGCAACATCGGAAGCTGCGTCGGTAACCTTATAGCGAGAACTGAGCAGGCCAACGATCGACAGAACGAAAATCGGAGCGTATACACTATTCCAGAGCGCAAAAGCTAACGCGCTGACAACCATTATAAGAATACGTATAAAGTCCGGCGTAAGAGAATGCCTCATCGTAACGAAAGCTTGAATAACTACCGCCACTGCAACCAATTTCAAGCCTTGCAAGACGCCAGAATTTAAAAAGGAGCTGTCATTAACAAGCAGAGCCGCAAATATCGTAAGTAAAAGCGCTGATGGAAGCGTAAACGCGAGCCAGGCCGCAATCGCACCAGCATAAGAATGGCGATGATAACCTAACGCCATACCTAACTGACTACTTGCCGGCCCTGGAATGAATTGACACAGCGACAGTAAATCCGAGAAAGCTTTGTCATTGATCCAATGTAATTCATCAACAAACCGCTTTCGAAAAAAACCAATATGCGCAACTGGACCACCAAATGATGTACAGCCCAATATAAAAAACTGCGTAAATATTGCCCCGACTGAGGTCCCTTTCTCGCGATTCACGCGCGCTCCTTGTTGGTTATTTAGCGAGGCTCAGCAAAAGATTATGCGCATCGTCGGCTGACATATAAGCAGGTACCGCATAGGTTGAATTTGCTTCTTTGAACGCAGCGCGTCTGATACTCGGAAAATCCTTTAATTGAAGCGCATCGACTTTTGGAGAAATCCCTACACTTACAATCAAATCTTCAACAGCCTCAATAAACGCCAAACCTTTTTCATAAACGCTAGCATTTGCATCACAGCACTCGATAAGATCTGCGAGTTCAGCCAATCGTTCAGGCACGAAATCATGGTTAAATCTAAGAACCTTTGGCAAGACCTTAGCGTTAGCAAGACCGTGAGGTATACCGTAATAAGCGCCAAGTTGATGCGCAAATGCATGAACATAACCAAGCCCCGCAAGATTAATGGTCAAACCGCCATAAAACGAAGCAAGTGCCATATCCTCACGCGCACTTAAGTTAGCGCCCTTTTTATATACTTTGCTTAAATTATCGAACACCAACTTGATGCCAGCTTTTGAGTAGTAGCTCGACTCTTCATTGGCCATCGTACTTAAAAAAGACTCAACCAAATGCGTAAGTGCATCCATCCCAGTTGCAGCTGTTATCGCGGGAGGCAGGGCTTTCATAAGTGCAGGGTCAAGGGCTGCGATCAAAGGTACGATTTTTGACTCTATAACCAAGCCCTTTTGGTGTGTCTCGTCATCCGAAATCACAGCGCCGATGGTTACTTCAGAGCCTGTCCCCGCGGTCGTAGGAACGCAAAAGAAGGGCGCACAACCGACCTTACCTTTCAAAATTCCTACTAGTTTTTTCGGTTCAGTGTTATTTGAAGCAGCCAAAGCGATTACCTTCGCTGAATCAATAGACGACCCACCACCAACTGCCATTACCGAGTCACAATTTGCTTGCCTATAGCGCTTAAGCCCAGCTTCCACGACAGAAAAAGTAGGATCTGGTTGCACATCAGCAAATAGCTCATATGCCATTCCGTGATGTTCAAGCGATTGGAGAATATTTTCGAGCAAGCCAAGCTCATAGAGCGGACGATCAGTTACGATAAGGACTTTCTTCAAACCGAAGCTAGCAACACTCTCACACAATTTTAGTGAAGAGTTTTTTCCAGTCAGCACCGTCGGCTTAGGAATATTAATAACACTGACTAACGCTTTTAACGCTGAAATATAACCCTTACCGATAATCTGGTTTTTCTTGCGCGATGCGCCAATAGGATTAATTACTTTATCGTCAAACTGAGCAAGAATACTCTCTAAATTCATAACAGCCTCGTATTTATTATTTGGAGTGTTGAAACTGCATGCCATTGGATCACCACGGCTTTAAACACTTATAAAATCAAAAAAGGGGCATCCGCCCCTTTTCTATTTAACTATAGTCGTAGAATCCTTGGCCGGATTTACGACCTAACATTCCGCCTCTCACATACTTACGTAGTAAAGGGTGCGGGCGATATTTACTGTCGCCAAACTCATCATAGAGAACTTCCATGATCGCCAGACATACATCCAATCCAATTAAATCGCCTAAAGCGAGTGGTCCCATTGGATGATTTGCGCCCAACTTCATTGCAGCGTCAATATCCTCCGCACTAGCTACGCCATCAGCTAAGATTCCAACAGCTTCATTGACCATTGGAATTAGAATGCGATTCACAACAAATCCTGGAGCCTCTGCAACTTCTACAGCCGTTTTTCCAAGCTGAGAGGTAATATCAGCAACCTTATCGAAGGTTTCTTGCGACGTCGCGATCCCTTTGATGAGCTCAACCAACTTCATTACCGGCGCAGGATTGAAAAAATGCATCCCCAAAAATCTGTCTGGACGACTCGTTGCTGCAGCGACTTCAGTAATTGATAAAGAAGAGGTATTTGTGGCGAAAATCGTATCTGGGCCACACACCGCATCTAACTCAGTAAAGATGACTTTTTTGATATTCATATTCTCGACAGCTGCTTCAACAATAAGCGCTGCGTCAGAGACCAAACTGTTATCGTTAGAACCTTGAATTCGCGCTAAAGTCGAGTCAAAGGTTTCTTGCGTAATTTTATCCTTAGCCAATAAACGTGACAGCCCCTTCTCGATTGTCTGGAGACCTTTGTCAACTGCTTCTTGCGCAATGTCTTTGAGTACAACTTCAAAACCAGACGATGCAAACGTCTGTGCAATACCCGCTCCCATTGTACCTGCGCCAATTACGACAACTTTCATGCTCTTTCTACCTCTAACTATTTTGAATCAGTCACGATGTCTTCTGCACCGATATTAATTGATAAACGCGGCTGATCAGCTACCAACACACCGCTAATTATTTTTTCATAATCCCCAAGCTTTCGCTCAACAGAACCCTTGGTGATTCGAACTACCACATCGACAGATTCAAATAGGCTTAATTTCAGCTCTGGCATCATAGCTAAGCTATCATCTAATACTATGTCGTTAATTTCTTGTTTAGGGGAAAATCTGGCCACTGCTAATGGCATTGGCGGACCAACGCTGGCTCGCGCATACACGACCACAATTTCATTTTCATTAAATTGAGACAGCAATGCGGGTTCAATCCTTACGTCAACGCTTACTCCAACTGTTGAGGCAGGTACTTGTATGGTTGAAGGTACGCCCAGTGCTCGTTCAGCCGCAGAAATACCCTCTTCAATCGAACCGCGCGATGGGTGATTAGGTTCCAACGTTAAAATCGTCTTCCAATATTCTATAGCTTGGTCAAATTGACCTTGATCATAACTTGCCAAGGCTTTTAGTCCATAAATGTTGGTATCTTGTGGATTAAGTAGGGTCGCTTTGTTTACAGCATCGGCAACTGGAGGAGCATCGATTGCGATACCTGAGAAATACAGGGTCTGCGCCTGCAATCCGTATAATGCCGCCTTTATTTCTGGAGAGCTTTCTATCTCAGCCAACTGCCCATAAGCTTCTGCTGCAATCTCGAAATGGTTAGTGTTCAGAGCAGAGCGCGCTAACAACTCCCAACCCTCAGCATTTGCGGGATTTTCTCGTAACTTATCGCGAAGTTGAACTAGTAGGCCAAGCGTATCTCCTGCCTCTGCTTTACTCTGCGCCGCAGCAATTTCAGCAGCACTAAACTTAGAGTCTTCACTATGTAGAGCGAGATCATACGCACCCCAAGAGTTGTACAAATATGCGCTTAAGCCAACTAAAGCCAAAGCAGCGACGATTAAACTGATAAAGGTTGTTGATGTCGCTCTATCTAGGTTGTCGGTACGAGCCTGTACGTTCTTTGCATCACCAAGGAGCGTTGCCTCTAGCTCTTTCTTAATTTCTTCAAACTGAACCTGATCAATTGCATCTGAACGCAGCTCAGCATTGAGCTCTCTGAGACGTTCTTTGTATGCTCTAACGTTCGCGCGCACCCGCGCCTCGTCCGCCGTATCAACGGCAATTTCTTCAAGCTTATGCCTTTTGAACCAGGGGTGAAGTACTATCCATACAGCAACAAGAGAAAGGATTGAGGCTATTATCCAGAATTGGGTCATTGATGACTTTGCCTATAGAAATTAAATAGATGGATGACTAATCGTCAGAATATTTTTTTAACAAGGCTTCGAGTTCAGCTTGATCATCTGAATTATCCACCTTCAATGAGGAACCAGTACTTCCAGTAGCACCATTAGTATCTACAGATATCCGTTTACTTCTGGAGATACCAATAATCGCAATCAGACCTATCGCGATAAATACCCATGGCCCATACCACAACAAATACGTCTCTGATCGCACTGGAGGCTTATAAGTAACAAATTCGCCAAATCTTTGAATCATAAAGTCGACGACTTCATCATGGCTATGTCCATCTTCAACCAGTCTGTGTACTTGCGCGCGCATATCTTGAGCAATCGGCGCATTTGAATCGGCAATATCCTGATTTTGGCACTTAGGGCAACGCAATTCACGGGTTAGAGCTTGATAAGATTCTAGCTTCGTTTCAGAACTAAATTCATATACATCAATGTCGGCATTAAGTGACTCAAAGCCAATAGCAAGGACAAAAAGCAGGACAAATCTCATTGGTATTTACTCCTTGAGCAGTGCGTTAAACCGCGGAGCCAATTGTACCTCCCAAACACGATGATTCACCTCACCGACATGTCGATAGCGTACTACACCATTTTGATCGATGATGTAGGTTTCTGGTGCACCATACACCCCTAAATCGAACCCGAACTTCCCTCGCGGATCAAATAGGTTCAACGAATAAGGATCACCAAGCCCGTCTAACCACTGTAACGCTTTCGCTCTATCATCTTTGTAATTCAGACCAATAATTGGAACACCTTGTTGTGCAAGTGCCATCAGATACCCGTGCTCACTCTTACAAGCTGGGCACCATGTTGCCCACACGTTAAGTAGCGAAGGCTTCCCACCTAAATCAGAGTTAGTGAGTAGTTTGCTTGGATATTCAAGCGATTGTAACGAAAATGTTGGGAGTGGATCGTTCAGGCGTGCTGTTTCTAACTTGCTCGGGTCTTTGCCCAAAGCTGTGTATAAAATAAGTCCTAGACCGACTGCTAACATCAAAGGGGTCAAGAATACGAGACGAGACTTCATTTACTTAGCAAACTCCGAATTTGATGGCATCACTACTTGGCTCACTTTTTCTTTAGGACGATAACGTTTATCAAACACAGCTAAGCCACCTGCAATAAACATGAAAATTGCGCCAAGCCAAATCCATCGAATGAGGGGCTTATATTGAACTCTCACGGCCCATGCACCGCCATCGAGCTCCTCTCCAATCGCCACGTAAACATCTCGCAAGAAACCCGGATCAATCCCAGCTTCCGTCATAGGATTAGCTTGAGAAAAATACACACGTTTTTCAGGCTTGAGGACCGAAACAACTTGCCCATCACTCAACACATCAACGTTAATCCGAGACGCTTCATAATTAGGCCCCTGAATAGCGTGCAAGGAAGCAAAATGAAGCTCATATTGTCCTAGCGCTACTTTCTGACCAATCTCAATGCGAACGTCTCGCTCGACAGAGTGAAGCGACACAATCGTTGCACCAACAATCATAAGAGCAAAGCCAAGGTGGCCAAATACCATGGCATAGTACGCCGAACCCAATGCCAATTTGTTTTTCAAATTGCCGGCTCTAGCTACGGCTTTCTTGCGAAGATCATTCAGTGTAATTAATGCGACCCACAAGCCTAACAAGATTGCGAGCATTGAAATCCAATCCCACGCAATACCAGATATCGCAGTGAACACAAGGGTCAGCACAACTGACACCACTGCAACCACACGTAACTTCTTAACCAGAACTTTGGGCTCTATCGATTTCCAATTAGCGGCCAGTCCGAAGCCAAGTAAAACCGCCAGGATAGCCATCAAAGGAGAAAATACAGCATTGAAGTACGGAGGGCCTATTGAAAGTTTTCCTGCACCTATGAAATCTAATACCAAGGGGTAAAGCGTACCGATCATGACTGTAATCCATGCAACCACAAGCACGATATTATTACCCAACAAGAAGCTTTCGCGCGATAACAGCTTGTGCTCGCTCTTTCCAACAAGATCCGGCGCTCGCCAAGCATATAAGCCCAGCGACACAATCATCGTAATACCCAAAAGCGCTAAAACGAAAGAGCCACGAGACGGGTCTGACGCAAAAGCGTGAACAGAGGTAAGTACACCAGATCGGACTAAGAATGTACCCAGCAGGCTCAAGGAAAATGCAATGATTGCCAAGAACACGGTCCAACTTTTGAAGGCACCGCGTTTCTCAGTCACAGCAAGAGAGTGCATCAGAGCTGTGCCAACTAACCAAGGCATAAATGAAGCATTTTCTACTGGGTCCCAGAACCACCAACCGCCCCAGCCTAATTCATAGTATGCCCACCAACTTCCCAGCGCGATACCAAGCGTTAAGAATGCCCACGCAACAATAGTCCAAGGTCGAGACCACCTTGCCCAAGCGCTATCAAGACTGCCACCCAGTAGAGCCGCTATAGCAAAAGCAAAGGCCACAGAGAAGCCCACATATCCCATGTACAACATTGGCGGATGCACGATCAAACCAAAGTCTTGAAGCAACGGGTTGAGGTCGCTTCCTTCTAGCGGTGTATTTGGAAGCAAACGGTCAAACGGATTAGACGTCAGTAAAATAAACAGCAAGAATCCAATACTAATCATGCCCATCACGGCAAGCACTCTAGCGAGCATCTCGCGTGGCAATTGTTTACTGAATATGGCAACCGCTATTGTCCAACCTGCCAAGATAAGAGCCCAAAGCAATAGTGAGCCTTCGTGCCCACCCCATACGGCACTGATCTTATAGTACACAGGCAATAGCGTATTGGAGTGGCCAGCCACATACTTAACGCTAAAGTCATCTTGAACAAATGCGTTTGCAAGGATTAAAAAAGCGACAAAGATAAAGAAAAATTGGCCAAATGCTAACGATCGCCCTGTTTCCGTCCATACGGGAGAATTTTTCGCTACGCCATAAAGTGGTGTAATGCTTTGTAGACAGGCAAACAATAAGCCTATTATCAGTGCGAAATGACCCAGCTCTGGTAACATTTAGTATTCCTTATCTGAAGTGTATTGATCGCTGTAACCTTCATACCCAGACTTTTCGAGTGCCTCTGCAACTTCTGGAGGCATGTAATTCTCGTCATGCTTGGCAAGCACTTCGTCTGCAATGAGAACACCCTCATTATTAATCCGCCCTAAAGCGACAATACCTTGCCCTTCTCTAAATAGATCCGGCAGTATGCCCGTGTAATTGACTTCGACATCGGCAACGTAGTCAGTCAAAACAAATTTAACGGTAAGATCATCTTCGCTACGAGATACTGAACCTTCACGAACCATTCCACCGGCCCGAATTTTCACCCCTTCAGGAGCTTTACCTTCGGAAATCTCCGTCGGGTTGTAGAATAGATTTATATTCTCGCTCAGTGCGTACATAGCTAGCCCTATCGCAACACTAAGACCACAGACTAGAAAACAGATAATCAGCAATCGCTGCTTACGCTTCGGATGCACTACTTTGACTCTCTCTTTTGTTTCAATAGACGACGAATTCTTTTTTCAGTGGTGGTTTTAGCCTTTGCTCTCCCGTCAAAACAGAAAAACGCTAAACCAAAAAATAAGGCGAACGATACGCCGTAAGATAACCAAACATAAAAAGTATGGTGGCCCATCTCAAAATATTCAGCCATTGCTCCGCTCACCTTCGATATTCAATAACTTATGGACCCAACGCGTTTTAAGCTCTCGTTGAACGATTTCTGCCTGCATACGTACGAGAACCAAGGCCGTAAAAAAACAGTAAATGCCAATCACCATGATCAATAGTGGCAACCACATCTCAACCGGCATTGCGGGTTTCTCTGTTAACGTAAACGTTGCGGGTTGATGCAGTGTATTCCACCAATCAACCGAATATTTAATGATCGGAATATTTATTACCCCCACCAATACGAGTACGTATGATGCTCTTGCACGATTATCGGCGCTTTGAATGCTAGAACGAAGTGCTATGACGCCAAAATACAAAAACAATAGTAAAAGCATCGATGTTAAACGCGCATCCCACACCCACCAGGTTCCCCATGTGGGCTTGCCCCAGACAGCACCTGTAAATAACGCAAGAAATGTCATGACGGCACCAATTGGCGAAGCGCAAGCGATGAAATAGTCGCTTATTTTCATTCGCCAAACGAGCCCGACAAGCGCAGCCGCAGCCATCATCATGTAGCACGACTGGGCTAAAATCGCAGTAGGAACATGGATGTATATAATTCTAAAGCTGTCACCCTGTTGGTAATCAGGCGGTGCAATAAACAAGCCCCAAAAGCACGCTCCCAGCATGAGCGCACAACCAACCCCAAAGAGTGGTCCGTTGTAACGTTCTGCGAAGTCATACAACCACTTAGGAGATCCGAAGCGGTGGAACCATGTCCATTTCGTATTTGCCATTTACACTTTCACTTTTCTAAACATCGCATATGATCTTTAAACTCGCGCCCGCAGCAAACGGACAAAGGACGCAATAAAGCATGGTGATTGCGCCAAGCATCGCAAAGGAACCAGAGATAGACGCCCCGTCGACTGATAATCCAACAACCCCAGAGCCAAAAATCAATACTGGTACTGTTAATGGTAAAACCAAAAGCATTAACAATATGCCTCCGGTTTTTGCGCTAGCAGTTAATGCTGCGCCAACGCTCACGATATGCGCCAATGCCAATGACCCAAGCAATAGCGATAAAATCAGCACCCCGAGCGCTTCAAACGGAAAGTGGAGCATCGTCGTTAACAAAGGCACCATAGCGAGTAGCGGTAATATACTAATCGCCCACAACGCAAGAACCTTAACAAAAACAAGCGCAAATATAGGGTGTGAAGACTGAAGCCACAACTCGATTGTTCCGTCGTCAAAATCAGCTTTAAACATTGATCCTAAGGTCAACATCAAACTCAAAAGAACAGCCACCCAAATTAGCCCTGTGGAACTTATACGTAAGAATTCCACCCCAGGGTCAACTCCCAAAGGGAAGAGCATCACCACCAAAACAAAAAACATGACAGAGTTTAATAGGTCTTGCTTGCCACGAATGACAACCCGCGCCTCGTGCAACCATAGCTGAAACAACGCATTCTTTGGTTGTTTATCCATCCAAAACAACCTTCTTCAAGCGCGGATGCTCAATATGATGATGACTTGTAAAAATAACCAAATTGCCCAAATCCGATAATTCGACAAGTACTTGCTCAAGAAATGAGACAGTCTCTTTATCTAATGAAGCAAATGGTTCATCTAGCACGAAAACCTTAGCTTTACTCAAGAATATTCGAGATAGACCAACGCGCCTGCGTTGGCCTTCAGACATATCGCTACAAGGTACGTCGATATAATCGTCCAAGCCGAATCGCGCCAAAGCATCACTCCTTTGCTGGCGAGTCGTGCTCGATGCCAATAAGCTGTGCGCACTTAGATTTTCATCTGCGGTTAATGCCGGCTTTAATGGAACCTTATGGCCAAAATAACACAACTGATGTTTAAAGAAGGCTGTATTGATAGCTCCCTCAAACCCAGTATATACACCTGCAATAATCCGTAGAAGCGTACTTTTACCCGCCCCATTTCGACCAGCTATTTGTATCAGTTCACCTGCGCTAAACTTCAACGTCAGATCTTCAAATAAGACCCTATCGTCACGTTCACAGCTTAGTCCTTGGGTGCTAACCAAATAATCGGTCATATTAAGCGTTCAGGTCACAAAAAATTTGGGCTGCAGTATAAGGGATTTTTAAGAAAGGAAAAATCTTGAATAAGGCCGTTTAGATTACAAATAAAAAAGGCCGGTAAAAACCGACCTTTTTCAAAGCTAATTGCTGTCGTTTAGAAACGTTCAGCTTTCGGCTTAGAACACTCACCACGTGATGGATCAACCGAACAACGGATCTTCCACAATAGGCCAAGTGCTTTTGCATCAAGAACACCCTCGTCACGAAGTGACGCACGGATTTCAGTACGGAACTTCTCTAGAGCTGCTTGAGAATCTGCATCAGTTTTGATCCAGTACTTAGCAGGAATTGCAGCCTCTGCATCATCAACCATTTTGTTGATGTCTGGTAGGCGAGCAAGAATGTACTCACGCATGTTTTGACCGAATTCAGGAGCAAAACGGTCTTTATGAGAAATCATCTGCATCATACCGTACAGAAGCTTCTCATCGATGATACCGCCTTTTTCGCCAAGACCATGATACAACTCAAATACGTCGTAACCTAGCGCAACCATTGGTAGGATGTCGATGTTACCGTTATTGAACTGGCCAGAGAACGTAGCTAGCGATGTACCAACTGGAGATGCACCAGCTAGATCTGCAAACTTGTGGCTCTGTGGATCTTCGTTAAGTACAGATACTTTCTTACCACTGAACTCAGGAACAGTATCAATATCACGATCGTTTACGAACAAGTAAACAGAACCAACAGGAAGCGTACCAACCATTTCGTAGTTGCCATTCGTTAAGAAAGGAGCCAACTTAGGGTTAGTCAATGTTTTAAGAACACGAGCTAGACCTTCTTCGTCAATGATACCGCCAAGCGCATCAAGCGTACCGCCAAATGGCACGTAAGGACGACTAAGGATTGCTGTTAAGAAAACAACATCACATAGGCCTGCTTTAAAATCGTTTGAAGCTACTTTTTCATCTGTGTAAGCAGCGATTTCGATGTCCATGCCCCAACCGATACCTTTAGCAGTAAGGTCAGAGAAGAACGCCACAGCAGGGCCGTTTTTACCAACAGGGTCATAAAGACAGAATTTTTTCTTTTCTAATGCTGCAGAAGCTGTCGAAGAAACAGCAACCAACAACAAAGAAGCAAGAATGCGACGAAAAGTCATTTGCACACACCTCAGCGCTTAGTTATCAATTAGATTTATTAGATAAAAACGAGTAATTATTTATTTAAGATCTCGCAGAAATCGCTGCGCAGTCTACAAGAAATAACATTTGGTGACAAAGTTCACGAAGCTCAAAGTAGGACCTATTTACCGCTTTAGTGAACTACGGCACTATACGAACAATTAACAGTATTTTAGTTTTCTATTTATTTCGATTCGTGATTTAGGCAAAACGTTCAGAATGGACTCAGGCAAAAACCATAGTAATAGTTCTCACTGTTGCCTACTTTGCGGGGCTTCAGAGATCTACCATTTTTATTTCGATCAACGTCTAACGAGAGAGTTTTATCAATGCCAAGCATGCGAGTTAGTTTTTGTTCCAAGTGAATTTCACTTATGTCCGAAAGAAGAAAAAGAAATATACGATCACCACGACAATAACCCTAACGACCCAAACTATCGCAGTTTTTTAAACAAATTAGGTAGCGTTATGATCGAAAATCTACCTACCGCATCTCAAGGACTAGATTTCGGTAGCGGACCGGGCCCTACCCTGTCATTAATCTTTGAGGAAGCAGGTCACGAATGCGAAATCTATGACAAGTTTTATGCTGACGATAAAGAAAAACTAAACACAGAATACGACTTCATCAGCTCGACCGAAGTGGTTGAGCATTTAGACGCACCGAGCCAAACGTTTGAACTTCTGTTTTCATTATTAAGGGCGAACGGAATACTAGGCCTGATGACAAAGTTGCATACCCAAAACATCGATTTTGGGGGTTGGCATTATAAAAACGATCCAACACATATTTGTTTCTACAACCCCGCGACAATGCAATATCTGGCGAACCGCTTTAATAAGCAGCTCACCATCATTGGAAGTGATGTTATTTTGTTTACTTAAGAGGCTTTCGCTTCAGGGCCAGTTTGATGACATACCGGACCAGCTCGAGATTCTACTTCAGCTTTAAGTTTTTTCATTAAACCGAACATAAAAGCGAATTCGCACACGACAAATAGCGGCCCGATTAGAAGACCTGTCATATCGTCGACAAATGCAGGTTTCTTCCCTTCATAAAAGTGGCCTACAAACTGAAAAACCCAACCAACAACGAATAAACCGATACTCCATACCAGCCACTCGATAGTTGATAGAGATGCAACATACTGCGCGCCATAGATAGTCATACTAAACACCAAGCCCATTAAAATGCCGAGTTTGATATCTAATGCGAGGTAATACAGACAGGCTGCACCAACAACAAAATAAACTGGAGCCAAAACAAGGCCAAACAATGCAAACTCAGGACGAGCAAGTAAAGCAGCAATCGCAAAAACAATGAGGGGAATACCAACAAAGTGCGTCAGAATATTTCGTGGGTCGCGATGATAATTCGCGTACATAACAAGTTGTTGAGTTAAAGTTTTCATTATTATCCTCCTAAGCCATGTCGAAGACCGATACTATATAGCCGACAGAAAAAAGAAACTGTCAGCTAGACGACAAAGTTATTGATTCAAAATCTGGCTCAATCGCAATGCGTCAATAATCGTAAGATGCCCATAGTCGAGCTTAAGGACGCCATCTGACTCTAGATCTTTTAAAATTTGATTTGCGGTTTGACGCGAGATTGACAGCATCGCCGCAAAACTCGCTTGATCAACATTTAAGGTAACAGTGCCTAACCCATCATATGTAATATTGTTAGGGAGATATTCCCCGCTGATCGCGTTGTTCACCATCAAAACTAAACGTTTAACGACGCGCTGCTTTGCCGGCAACAAAACTAAATCCTCCATTAAGTGGAAGGTCGCCCTGAGCTTTCCCGACATCAAGACCCCGAAATCTCTCCAATAATTAGGTTTTATTGCCAAAAGGCTATTAAGTTTGTCATGTCTCAAACATAACAATTGGGTCTTGCTTGAGGCTACGGCATTGTGTGTTCGAACATCCCCATCGAATAGCGCAAGCTCCCCAAACCAGTCCACCGGCTCAATGAACGTAAGTAAAGCTTCTTTCCCTTCACGGTTTACACCAAAAATCTTGACGCTACCGCTTAATACCGCATAGACACCGCCATTAAGTGCGTTGCGCTGAAAGATTGACTCGCTCGTTTCAAAATAAGAAACACTCGAAATACCTAGCATATCCGACTTAAACTCAGCCGAACGCCCTCGGAACCAAGCATTCCGTTCAAGTAGCGGTAATAGGTGTTGAAAATTCGACCCATCCATAAAATTGGCTATCTCAAAGATTGCATCAGGGAATTACGGGTCAATCGCCTTAGTACTATAAAACCAAGAAACCCTAGCAGTACTGAGCTAAAGCCGACACCCAATATGAGAGCCGACAAGTTTAATACTGGATTCGCACCGAATAAAGCAATCGAAACCGCATTTAAGGCCGCTTCGGCACAGAGAAATCCTGCCAGGCTTGCAACAAAACCTAGAATGAAGAACTCAAGAAAATACGCTTTCTGAAGGACTGTACTGCGCACCCCAAGCACTCTATAAATTAATGATTGATGCTCCCTCTCTGAAATCTTAGAAAGTGTAATTGCCGCAATCACAAGTACCGAAGCTGCCAAAATTAGATACAAAACAAAACTCAGCACTGTAGAAACTTGATTCACGATTGACTGGATCTTTCCGATCAACAGATCAAGCTCCAAAACACTTACCGTTGGGTAAGAGCGAGACAGCTCGTTAATCACGGTTTTTTGGTCTTCAGGCAAATAAAAGCTAGCAATATAAGTGTTTGGAAAGTCATTCAACGCCCCGTCTTTAAACAGGACGTAAAAATTCGGCTTCATACTTTCCCAATCAACTTTGCGAATACTAGAAACGGTTGCGACCACTTCTAAACCTGCGACATTAAAGGTCAAACTATCGCCGAGTGATACACCAATGTTGTCAGTCAATTCTTGCTCGACGGAAACTGATAATCCCTCACTATCACTGCCCCATGCCCCATCAACTATTTCATTGCCTTCAGGCATGTCTTCAACCCAGCTTAGATTCAACTCACGATTAAGCGCAGCAACGTCTTTTGTGACGGCAACTTTCACATCTTCGCCATTGATATGAGACATTCGCCCTCGCACCATTGGATACATATGCGAAACATTGATGCCATTGCTCGCCAAAAGCTCTTTCACACCCTTAACTTGAGGCTCAGTAATGTTGATCAAGAAATGATTTGGAGCGTTCTCTGGTATTTGCTGCTGCCATTGTGCAATGAGTGATTCACGAACAATAAAAATCGAAGCAAACAAACAAAAGGCAAATGCATACACTAAACATTGGGCAAAAGTATTACCGCGCTGAGATACCAGCGCCTGCACAGCAAGCGAAGCTCCCGACTCACTCTTCTTCAAATATTTTGAAGAAACGTACTCTAGTGAGCGTGCCAAAATGAAAACGATGACTCCAACAACGACCATCAATAAACACGACCCCAATACAAACAATACCAATAAAAGTATGGACTGGGTGTATATCGCTAACGTAAACAAAAGGACAGCAATCAATAAGACGTAGTAGAAACGACTAACCGGCCTAAGAAATCCTTCTTCAGGACGCAAAACAGCCATCGGTTTTACGCCAGACAGTGCAAATACTTGCGGAATAGCGCTCCCAAAGAGTGTCAATACGGTGACTAAAACCGCTACCAATACGGCAGACATCGACAAATCAAATTCAACACGTAGTTCAACGTCAGGCAATAGCGGCGCAATGACAGACGATAAACTACCACTAACTAGCTGCCCTAAAACAAGTCCAAGACAAACAACAACAAGTCCAATAAATCCAAGTTTTAGGACGTACACTAATACGACCTCACGCCCGGTAAGACCAAGTGTTTTAAGAATCGCCACACTTCGAATTTGCTGAGAAGAATACTGCCTCGCAGCAAGTGATATGGCCAACGAAGACAACAATGCAGCCAAACACGAAGACAGCAATAAAAACGCCTCTGCTTTTTGAAGCGCCTCGGCAATCGCAGGGCGCGAATCAGCAACACCTTCGTAACGCTGACTATTATCGAGCTGCTCAACAATCCAATCATCGAAAACTCGCAACTGCTCGATATCACCCGCAAAATAGTAGCGATACTTTACCCTACTACCGGGCTGAACAACCTGTGTCGCCGCCAAATCATCGAGACGCATTAATAGCCTAGGCTGTATATCCCCCAGGTTAAAACCGATATCAGGCTCTTGAATCAGAGCAGGCCCAACTAGTAGATCAGCATCCCCCACACCGATGCTATCGCCCAGTTTTACGTTAAGCAGATTATTAAGGCGCGACTGCATTGCTATATTACCTGAGGCGACTTTGCTACCTTGAGGCTGACCAGATAACTGAAGTGAACCTAGCAATGGGTATGCATTGTCAACAGCCTTGACGGATACAAGCTGGCTAGCCGAATCGCTAAAAACCATCGACCGAAACTCTACTGCTAAGCCATGTCGTAAACCTATCTGATTCGCGTATTCAAGAACCACAGGATCTAACTCTCGGGGCGAGACGACTTGCCTATCCGCCGCCAGCAATTCACTTGAAGAACTATTAAGCGCTTCTTTCAAGAAGCTCGTTAATGACAAAATGCTTACGATCGCGAACACCGACAACAAACTCGCAAGGAACATCAACCTAAGGGCAGGAAGCTTCCTCTGTTCAACAAAACTATTAAGCGCATATTGAATCAGACGAAAAGACACCTCAGACCTCCTCGTTATGCGTTACTAATGCGCCCTGATCGATCGTGAGTTTTTGAGTGCATCGGTTTGCCAGCTCGTCATCGTGAGTAACTAAAATAAGCGTTACTCCTTGCTCCTCATTGAGCTCAAAAAGCAGATTGGCAACAGAATGGCCTGTATTGGAATCAAGATTGCCAGTTGGTTCATCGGCAAATAAAATCGAAGGTTCACAAGCGAAAGCGCGTGCAATCGCTACGCGCTGCTGCTCACCACCAGACAATTGCTTAGGAAGGTGATTGGCTCGTTCCGCTAAACCAACCCGCTCAAGAAATGATTGTGCTTTTGACTCTGCGTTTTGTTCGCCCGCTAAGTTAAGAGGCAGGGTTACATTTTGAAGCGCCGTAAGATGATCTAGTAGATGGAAAGATTGAAAAACGAAACCAACGCGCTCTTTTCTTAGTTTTGCGCATTCGTCTTCAGATAGAGATGAAATATTTATTTCATCAATTTTCACGCTACCACTACTCGCGTTATCTAAACCTGCGAGAATGCCTAAAAGCGTTGTTTTACCAGAACCAGAACGACCAACTAGCGCACAACTGCCCCCTGCAGGTACACTGAAAGATATATCACTAAGAACCTGCAGTGAACCTGTTTCTAGTTCTACTCGTTTACTGACTGAATCTACCAATAACGAAGACGCGTTTACTGTGTTAGTCAACACTGTTTACAAACCTCAAAAATAAGATGCACTAATGACTCAAACGAAATTCAAGCGACTGTTTTTATTACTAATAAGCTTAACGCTTTATACGCAGTCAACGATAGCTTCGACCACATTAAAAAGCCGTATACTCATACTCGGAGACAGCCTCAGTTCAGCGTATGGAATACCTTACGAACAAGGTTGGGTAGCACTGGCGCAAAAAGAAATCGACGACATAGCAATCATCACAAACGCCAGCATCAGCGGTGAAACGACTGTAGGGGGACTTCAAAGCCTACCAGGACATCTAGAGCGCGTTCAGCCAGACGTCGTTGTAATAGAGCTTGGAGCAAATGATGGTTTAAGAGGGTTTCCATTGCCTGGCATTAAAAACAACTTGCAAGCCCTAGTTGACCTATCAAAGCAAGCAAACGCAAAAGTGGTTCTTCTGGGCATACATATCCCACCGAACTATGGAAAGCGTTACACCGAAGGGTTTTATCAAAACTTCTTAAATATAGCCGAGCAAAATGAGTTAGAGTTTGTTCCATTTATGCTTGACGGTGTCGCATTGAAATCTGAGCTAATGCAATCAGACCGGCTTCATCCAAATGCTGATGGACAACCAATTATTTTGAATCATGTATTGCCTGCTATCACGAGAGCTTTAGATGAGCTGCACGCAGATTAAATGTATTCTCTTAAGAATCTTAAACCCTCTGTCTCAGAGTAATAAGTAGATCCCTTTGCGCCAAAACCAACGTGGCCACCTTTTTTTAAAGGTCGAAAGAAGAAGCTACTATTTTGCTTAGCCTCTTCAAAAGGAAAGCACCTCTCACTAAGAAATGGATCATCCAAAGAACTGACTAGAAGCGTTGGAATATTTATATTGGGGATATGGGGAAGACAACTGCTTTGTACCCAGTAATCTAGTGCGCTAGTAAAACCATTCATCGGCGCTGTATATCGTCCATCGAAATCAGCAAATGTCTTGATTTTTTTGAATCCATCAAGCGAGACCTGACCCGGAAACATCTCAGCCTTTAGTTTCAACTTCTCGTACAGAGAGGCCAGAAAGTTTTTCATATAGATTCGATTGATCGGTTTTGCCAATACCTCTGAGCTCGAGACCAGATCACAGGGAACAGAAAAAGTAACAGCCGCGGAAATCTTGTTGTTTACTTGATTGCGATCCCGTCCCAAATACAAAAGCGTTTTGTTCCCACCAATGCTGAACCCGCATAGCGCAATATTCTGATAGCCCATACTATCAACGTGATCGATGAGCAGTGATAAATCATCTATCGATCCGCTATGGTAACTTTGCAGTTTGTTATTGGCCCTGCCGCCACAACCTCGATAGTTCCAGGCAACTACGTCCCACCCTTCATCAATCGCACGAGACACCATGCCCAACACGTATGGTCTGCGACTATGACCCTCGAGTCCATGACTTACAATCAGCACTCGATTGCTACCTTGCGAATATCTATCAAACCAAAACTTATCACCATCTGGCGTACTAATGGATGATTCGACTCTTTTAAACCGGATGTTTTGCACCCTTCTAAAAGAACAAGCGATCGTATGAACGTGAGCATTTAAATAGAGGGAAGTAGGCCTATAATCATCTTCTAAAAGAGGCATAAAAGATTCACATCTGATTGATTTATATACAATTTAAGATTATTTATGATAACTCGTACAAATATTTCTAGAAAGTGGATATTTTTTGTTGACGACCTCAGAATCGGCCAGTATTATTCGCGCCGTTGTTTAGTTCCCCGATAGCTCAGTTGGTAGAGCAACGGACTGTTAATCCGTGGGTCGCTGGTTCAAGCCCAGCTCGGGGAGCCAACAAGATTTCTAAAAGGCGTTTTACAAAAGTAAGACGCCTTTTTAATGCCCGAAAGAAATGTATACAACAAATCCGTGGTAAACCCTCGCGGCTTTACCTAGCTCAAGCCCAGCTCGGGGAGCCACCAACAAAATTTCTGGCAGTTGTGCACACAGCGAACCCTAAGCCAGCTATTGTAGGTCTACCTGTTCATGACAACGATCAATAAAGATAACGTCTAGCGCTCTAGTTCAAGAAGCGAAATCATTTACCAACACTTTAAAGCGCGGCGACTTTCTTTTGCAGGAATTGATAACGCTTGTATTGTGCATGCTGTTCAGGGATATGGGCGACGTTTTCGAGGCACTGCGTACAGCGACTAACCAACTGACCAAGCGCTCCTTGAGTTTCGATCATCTTGAGTGTTACTTGGACAATATTAAGATTTAGCGCAGGATGCTTAGGCGTGCATTCCAAAGCATCATTGAATGATTCAATCGCAGCTTCCAAATCACCTGATTCAAAAGATTTAATCCCCGTTTTATTGAGTTTTCTTGCTCGCACTTTAGCTTGAAGACCAACAGGCTCATCAATCAACTCGTTAATAGACTTAATCATAGAAGCATTGTCTTGCTCCGCAGCGGCTAAACTAGACAACAACCCTTCTGCCTCTTCAGTCTCACCCATGCTGTAGAGTGTTCTTGCGTACTCTAACTGAGTCGCTGAATCAAGCTCTTGGTCAGAGATTAGTTTTTTTGCTTTTGCAAAAATCTCATCAGACTTTCGGTGATCCCCTTGACCTTGATAAGTCCGTGCCTCTATCAAAGCAGCATTCATTCGAACAGTCGGATCATCCTTAAATTTCTTAGCGACTCTCCCCATCACCTGAACAGCTTCTTTTGCGCGTTTCTTACCGAGCTCACTTGTATCGCCGTCTGCCATATCAGACAAGCAACGACCAAGATTCAAGTAGTTCTCTGGCTTATCATGAACTGAGTGAAAGCCAAGTTTCATTGAGGCTTTATAAGCACCTGCGGCCCCTTCAATATCACGATTATCAGTGCAAACTTCGGCTAGTTTTTGTTGACGATTGTACGCGTGCGGCGATATTCCCACGGCGTCTTCTAAAGTGCGCTGTGCATCGCGCGGTTGATTCATAGACAAATACGCATCCGCTAATTCATCATATGCTTCGATGACATTCGGATTGACATCTAAAACTTGCGTAAAGTCATCGACCGCTCCTTCTACCTCGCCGACAGCTGCTTTAACTCGCCCTAATCCAAGCCGCGCCCAGCCGATGTCACGCTTCGTCAAAACATCATTGTAGATCTTGCGCGCCTTTTCCATCTCACCTTCGTGATAATACAAGTTTGCGAGCGTTCGCAGACACCACAAAATATAACGAGTTTCACGCTTTATCTCTTGTCCCAATAAAGCAATGGCTTTCTTAGAGTCGCCCTCATCAATCGCTGCATTGATCGGCTTGAGCACTTCGCTCTGCTCAATAAGACGATCCATTCTCTCCTGAAGAACAGACTTGGTAAGCGGCTTTGTAATATACCCATCCGGAAGATATTCCAAAGCGCCCATGACCATGTCTTTTGAAGTCTCTGCCGTCACCATCACAAAAATGCCAGTATGTTTAAGCAGCTTGTTATATCTCAGCTCTTCCAGAACCTGCTGACCATTCTTGCCATCACCTAAATTGTAATCACAAATTATGATGTCAAATTCTTCTTTCTCGCATCGAGAGATCGCATCCTCGCCGTTTATAGCAACATCAATTTGTTCAACGCCAAAGGCTCTAACCATTTGTTTAATTGAAAGCCTAAAGTTTTCAAAATCATCAATGATTAAAAATCTGAGGTTACGATAATATTTTGCAAGTTGTACTTGTCGAGACACGCTCATAATGGGAAATTTCAGTTTCTTTTTTAATCAGTTTAGACGGATTTTTATAAATTTAAACTTTATAATCACGACCTTAGCAGCTTATGCACGGAGTTCAGAAAATTTGAATAATTACCCCATTTTTATTGCCTTCGATACCATAGATACATATGAGCGACAAATCCCGATCTCAGCTTCTTGGTCACTACCTGACGGACAAATTAAA
The DNA here is from genome assembly GCF_001635355.1 of Oleiphilus sp. HI0125. Taxonomy (NCBI): domain Bacteria; kingdom Pseudomonadati; phylum Pseudomonadota; class Gammaproteobacteria; order Oceanospirillales; family Oleiphilaceae; genus Oleiphilus; species Oleiphilus sp. HI0125. The sequence continues at coordinate 3,011 of NZ_LWGF01001033.1, read as the reverse complement.
ACGACCCTTATTAATCCCGATGAAGATTGGGAAGAGTATATTTTGGATAATCCAAGCATCGACATAGATTTGTTAATAGATCAGGGAGCGACCCCAGCAGAAACGCTAAAAGAGCTGGCGCACGACAGTGAAGAAGGAAGTATTTTTTGCGCCGATTACTACACCGATAACGCAGCTTACACTGAGCTATACGAAGCCATAAATAGCGATCCGTCAATGGAATTGTCGGAATGGCAGTCTACGCTGGACACGGGAGCCTCAGGTCAGGTTGAACAAATGAGGCAATGGATCATTGAGCAACACAGCTTAAATATTGAACTGTCGGAAGATCGTGTCAAAGCGATGCTGTTTAGCTATCACGAACTGCAATATAAATAACGCATTTGTGACCCATGCAAATAGGCCACGGTTGCCATTACTGTAATATCAAGCAGTTAAACTAATAAAGAAAGTAGCATCCATGCCAACTACCAATACTTTACGTGTTATTGCGCTGCTAACTGCGCTTTTTACATCTGTTACTACCTTTGCAAGAGGTCCAGCAGCACCAACCGACCCAGTTTTAGATCGCGAAGGCCGCGACTACCTTGCTATCGGTACACATTTTAATCAATTCAAGTCTATTTTATTGGTACTTGAACCGGTTCCAGGCAGTGATGATTCTGCTAGCTCTATATTTGAGTTCCCACTTACAGCACAAACATACGGTGCATCTCTTACCTATGGAACCCACATCACTGACAACTTCTTTACTGAATTACGATACGGCCAAGGCGTCATCTCCGACACTTTAAGTGCCGGCGCCTTAGAAGTGAATATAAACGAATGGTTTAACTGGTACATTGGCGGAGCATATGCGGTTACTGACTACGCGACAGCATATGCTAAATATGGCCTGACTTTTTATAACGCGGATATCACACGTTACGAGACAGAACGGTTTCAATTAGGAGAAGTCCCTCCATTCGGAAGCACTGACACCTATCTGCCAAGTACCACGCAGATGGAGGAAGAACTGTTTGGTGACAATTTCAGCTCTTCATGGCTCGTAGGAATTGATTTTGGCATCTATAAAGACATTTATTGGTCATTCGAGTACGGTCGACTACTCAATGACAATACGTCAGGAATCAAAGTCTATCAGTTCAATTCGTTGCTGAAATACGAATTCTAAGCTCATAACCTCACGTACGGCTCGACTCGTGCGTAATCAGCCAACACTTGTGGATTTTCTGGTTACGCTCGAAATCTTTATCTAATGACTTTCTAGTAAAATCTACAACCTCAAAACCATTCTCAATCGAAACATCAAGCTTAAACTTACGAAGATTAGTCGAGAACACTAATTTTCCGTCTTCGCTCAACAGACTCATTGCAGATTCAATCAAAAACTTATGGTCCGCCTGAACATCGAAGACACCTTCCATTCGCTTAGAATTTGAAAAGCTTGGCGGGTCAATAAAGATCAGATCGTATTGATTTTTGTTTCCACTCTCATTTTCAGAAACGGCATTCTCCAACCATTCCATGCAGTTGGCGCGTTCAAACTTGTAATTTCCCCCTTTCAATTTATTAAGCGCAAAGTTTTTCTCAGCCCACCTTAAATACGTCTGGGACATATCTACGCTGAGTACACTACATGCACCACCGAGCGCAGCATGCAAACTCACTACACTTGTATAAGAAAATAAATTTAGAACCTTCTTGCCCTTTGATTCTGCCTTTATCCATCGGCGTATTGCGCGATGATCAAGGAACAAACCGGTGTCCACATAGCGCCCGATATTCACTTTGATACGCGCACCATTCTCACGAACTACAAAACCCTCTCCTTCGACATGCTCCTTCTCGTACTGCGACACGCCTTTTTTCACGCTTCGCTGCTTAACAAATATTTGATTTACTGATACTTCGCAGGTATCCGCAATGGTTTTAAGCCCCTCACTCAGACGCTCTAACGATGCTCGTTCATTGACAGATTTTGGAGGCGCGTATTCTTGAATGTAGAGATAGACTTCACCTTGCTCACTTTCATAACGGTCGATTGCAAAGGCAAATTCTGGCATGTCTGCATCATAGAGGCGGTAACAGGAAATATCGTTTTTTGCAGCCCACTTAGAAAACTGTTTTTGATTTTTCTTTAAGCGATTGGCGAGCATTGCAGCACGCTCTTGATTTGCTACACGCCACAAAGAAGGGTTCTGAAGATATTCTTGTGAACTCAGCCAAGGCGTCTTAAAACGGTTGTCCGCATTAAGGCCAAACAATAGTAGAGCAACATCTAAGGCTCCATTAACAAACTTGTAGCGCTTAAAATAACGCCAACCCAAGGCTTTTTCTAATTTCTCGTTGCTTGTAAAAACACCTGCTTTCCAGCCATGAAAATACTCGTCGAATTTATCACCAAGATCGCGATATAAAGCCATTAGAGTTTCGACTTCTCCGAGCCTTTCCCCATAAGGAGGGTTTGTCAGCAACAAACCTTTCTCAACATTGGGAGGCAACTCTAAATCTGAAACAGACTTCTTCTCAACATGAATAAACTCATGCAAGCCAGCCCTTTTAATGTTTTCCCATGCAACCGAAATCACACGAGCATCTGCATCATATCCAATAATTTTATTATCAAACGCTTCTCTACCAGTTGTTGCGCGTCTTCGGAATACCCAGAGCATAGAGATTTTGATTTTCCAGAAATGCCAGCTTGATAACCTCTATTATATGCACGTTGCATTGGGTTTCTTTTCTGTCTTTTCATTGAGTGGACCTCTTTTTGAATCTGCTGAATAAGCGTATCGAGACGTTAACATTAAGTCTCAAATACACTTACAAGGTGTTTTGTAATTCGCTTTATCGCTGCTTAAATTGTCGCAGCTTAGATTGTGTCAGAACTCCTTAATACTTCTTCAGTTACATGAAGAAAAGTTTGAACGTTGCGCTTTTAAGCGCGCTTAGCAAGAACGGCTTTTTAATGCTTTAAATACAGTACCAAAGCATCTGTTCAAAAGTAT
>NZ_LWGF01001032.1:0-1204 GCF_001635355.1 Oleiphilus sp. HI0125 | reverse complement strand
CAATATTCAGAATTTTGTGGGTTTGCAGCGTCAGTCGCCACTGAGGGTTTGCGAGACAATAATCTAGCGCGAGCTGAGTGTTAAACTGCTTTACTGAGTCCTGCTTGCTTTGTTCGAGTGGATTTGCTTTAGGCGATAAGAAAAAATACTCGCAATCAAACGCTTCAAACTGTTCAGGTTTGGCAAGTTCCTGAGGGAATACCAGTTTTAGTTCATTCGCTCGAGTCAATTTTAGTGTTGCGTCTGCTTTAGGGCTAATGCAAATCCAATCAATGCCTTCTGGCGCTTCTAAGGTACCGTTTGTTTCGATCGCAACCTCAAAGCCAAGTGAATGCATTTTATCAATCAAGGCTTTATCTAATTGTAATAGAGGCTCTCCACCCGTAAAAATCACGTAGGGCTCTGAGCGGCCGTTCTGATCTGCGCTTGGCCACATCTCGTAAATGGCCTTACTCAACTCTTCTTCATTAGCGAATGTGCCACCATTTTGGCCATCAGTACCAACAATGTCCGTATCGCAAAAATCGCAGATGGCATCGGCTCTTGAATCTTCTCGTCCATTCCAGAGATTACATTTACTGAAGCGACAGAACACTGCAGCACGTCCTGCGCGTGCGCCTTCACCCTGTAAACTATAAAACATCTCTTTAACTCTATACGCCACGTTCCGAACCCTGATGTAATTAATCGGTGACGAGCTGATGCAATGCTCGATTACGTTCGTTCATGAGCTGCGCTGCGTCGCGCGCATTCTGCATTACTTCAGTCATATTTTCGAGTGTTGGTTGCGTCATACTTTCAGACGTAGATAAGGTGGGGGATGTATTAAGGTTTGAAGAGTCGTTTTGATAGGTTTTATTGATCAGACTTGGATCCATACCTGAGATCGTTTGGAGTGCTTCGGGTTTCAGTTGCGCACTTTGTACATTCTTTTGATTGGATGGTTTTTCATCACTGAAATGCCACTGCCCATGTTCGTCTTGCCAACGATAATATTCTAGAGAGCTCTTTGTCTCGGAAGCATTGTTCACCTGAGACTCTTTAGGTTCATCTGTGTAGATGCCACCAGAGCTAGGTGTAATGGCGCTTATTAGTTTGTCTGGCATTTCTTTAATATTGAGAAAGTCACCACCGGCTTGATAGTCTGCATAAAACGGTAAACTTAGTGCACCCACTAAAATAATGACAGAAAACAAGCGATACA
>NZ_LWGF01001031.1:0-897 GCF_001635355.1 Oleiphilus sp. HI0125 | reverse complement strand
GGCTAGAACAATGAGCATCGGTGGCTCAATGTTCGTCAATTCGCTGTCATAGAAAATCCACGCGCTCATCAATCCCCAGTGCAACGCCGCAAGAAGAATGCTTGTTGTAAGCCACATCTCTAAGAAGTTGACGTTATGTTTGTCTACTTGTTTTCGTAGAAATAGATGGGTTAAGCGAGTGATAAATATTAAGACAATCAGACCGCTATTGATTTGGAAGAATAGAGGGCTTGATTCATGCAGATTAAGCGAGAACGCAATGGCAAACCAAACGATGGCATAAATAAAAATGCCTGGTTTTGCTCGATTTGCTAAATCATTGAATGCTTTTATACGTAGAACACTGTAATAATCTGTATCGCTCATTTGAAGAGCTATGCCTCGCTATTTTTATAATTTAGTGCTCAGCCGGTAATATTAGTGCACTTATCATGATGAGCTAAGCCCAACCGACTGATAGCGCTAAGTTTAGCATAGGCTACTAATTCGGCTGATAAGAATGGTAGATATGTGATCATGTTGGCTTGTGGTACGATTTTTCTACAATGCATTGAGGGTAGTTTCAGTGTTTCGTTTGTTGATTCCAGTGATTGTTTTGATTGCAATCATCCTATTTGTGAAAGCTTATAATTCGGGTTCTCCTCAACGAAGAAAGAAGCTTGTTTTTGGCTTTTTGTTTAGCGTGCTATTTGCTGGTGTGTTGTTTTTGACATTAACCGGTCGACTGCATTACATCGCTGCGGTTGTGACAGGTTTAATCCCTTTTGCTCGACGTATTTATCCTTTACTGCGCTATGTGCCTGTTTTACGAAGGTTCGTGTCTGAAAGAAGGAAGGGAAAGCAAGATAAAGATGAGTCTGGTGACGAACTTAAAAAAGCGACGATTACCACGAGAGA
>NZ_LWGF01001030.1:0-914 GCF_001635355.1 Oleiphilus sp. HI0125 | reverse complement strand
AACACCGGCGCCGGATATATCAAAGCTATTAATTGAGCGGACGACCTTATACAACTTAAGCCACTATGTAGAAATACAAAAAAATGCGCCAACACCCAAAGTAGTGATTGATAGTGCTTTGCTATTCTCTGAAGGAGCGAGTGCATTGAATCGCTCTGCAAGCACAGCATTCCAAGATTTATTTGCCGATTGGAATTCGGATCAGAACGTCGAGGTGTTTGTTCTAATGAGGAAGAATGTTCAAAACGAATACGTGCATAATCAAATGCATCGCTCCCTAGAGAAGGAGCGCGCAAACGCTATAAACGCGTATCTTTCTGAGCTAAACGTAAACGCACGCGTTTCGTTTGAAGGTATATCCGCGCAGCAAGCCGGCGCTCGCTAGAAAGATAAATAGACAGATAGGAAATATTCAGACACAAAAAAAAGGAGGCTTAGGCCTCCTTTTTCGTTTTGACTACAGATTAAGCTGCAGCTTCTGCTTTCTTAGCAGGCGCTTTTTTCGCTGCCGCTTTCTTAGCAGGTGCTTTCTTAGCAGCAGGCTTTTTAGCCGCTGGTTTCTTAGCAACTGGAGCTTCTTTTTCAAACTTAGCAATCAAATCTGCTGTGAATGAACCAACAGTTTTGTTTACTTCACGCGCTTTGTCAGAAGCGATTGCCAAGTACTCATCGTGCTTAGTCTTAACAGTTTCTACGTTGTAGTACTTCTCAGCATAACCGAAAGACGCACCAGCAAGAGCCTTGTATTGACCTTCAACTGCGTCGATTGCTTTTGCTACAACTTCTTGAGCTTGTTCTTGGTAGTTTTTGATATTCGCCATGATATTTTCCTCGCTTATTAAGCATCCCTAGATTTCGTAATAACAAGGCAGTCTCGTTTTTTCGAGCAACTCCCTAAGTTGAAGCCAGAGTAA
>NZ_LWGF01001029.1:0-695 GCF_001635355.1 Oleiphilus sp. HI0125 | reverse complement strand
TTCCTTTTTATCCGAGATCCGCAAAAAGATGCCAATTGCCCAGCATAAGCGTCTTTAGTCTTTACTGCTGCGCTTTGTAGTTTTATAGAGCGCTACGATTTAATTCAGAATATCTTCTTCGTATTGCTTCAAGAACTTGAAAAGCTTTTTGGCTGCGCCGGTATTCTTTTCGTTTTGACGATCTTTATTCGCGTTTCTCACAAGCTGGCGTAATGTCTGTATCTCAACGCTTGGGTGTTTTTCGACGAATTCAGTTAATGCCGCATTACCTTCGTTGATCAGTCTTTCTCTCCAAGCTTCGAGCATATGTAAGCGTTTCGCGTATATATCGCTAGATGTATCGAATCGATCGAGTACTGTCTGAATTGCATCAATGTCTTGGTTGCGCATGACTTTGCCAATGTACTGTAATTGGCGTCTTTTGGCTTCCCGTGACGAGATGCGTTTGTAGGTCGTGATGCCTTCTTCTAATTCTTCTGAGATAGGTACTTGTTCAAGGTGGGAAGCTTTTAATTCACAAAGCTGCTTGCCGATTGCTTGTAACGCTTCCATCTCGCGTTTAATTTGGCTACGACTTTTAATGTCTTCGTCGAAATCTTCGTTGTTGCTATCGAATGGGTCGTGCTGACTCATAAAGTACCTGTGATCAAATTTATGCGTAGGCGATTGAGGCTAGGCCTAAAAAGGAGAGGAAG
>NZ_LWGF01001028.1:0-994 GCF_001635355.1 Oleiphilus sp. HI0125 | reverse complement strand
TCAGGCAACAATGCAATGCGATTGTTTTCTGATAGTACGTGAATCAGGTTACGCGCTTCTTGATTCAAAGCATCGCCGCATACATCACAAAATGTATCGGCTTTCGCTTTGCTAGTTAGTGCAGGGTGATCGAGAACAACAACCATATTCTCTTCCTTCGCTACCGCAGAAGCTGCAGCTAGCATACTTGACCAAACGTCAAGGCTATCAGTTGCTTTTGCTGCTTCAAATGAAGCTTTAGCGTAAGGTCGGGCAATCGTGATTGACTCTGCCATCATCCACTCTCAATAGTTAAATTTCAGAGGCAAGCTGGTCTAGTAACGCGCTGTGCTTGCTTGCATCGATTTCTGCGCCAAGAATCTTCTCTGCACCTGCTAATGCAATTGCTGATACTTCTGCACGTAGTTCTTCACGTACACGATTCTTTTCTTGCTCAATTTCTGCTTGCGCTGCATTCAGAAGACGATCGCCTTCAGTTTTTGCAGTTTCTTTAGCCTCGTCAACGATTTGGCTAGCACGCTTGTTCGCTTGCTCAATAAGCTCAGCTGCTTTAGTTTTTGCTTCTTTCAATTCTTCATCTGCTTTTTGTTGAGCAAGTTCCAAATCTTTTGAAGCACGGTCAGCTGCAGCTAAACCATCGGAAATCTTCTTTTCACGCTCTTGCATGGCAGCCATGATTGGCGGCCATACATATTTCATGCAGAACAACACGAAAACAGCGAAGAAGATTATTTGTCCTATAAGTGTGTAATTAAGATTCACACCAATAACCTCGCTTTGTTGCCGGTTTACTTAGTCAGAAATACTTAAACCTTAATGGATTAAGCACCAACACCTGGAGCAACTACGAAGATCAAGTACATAGCAATACCAACACCGATGATTGGAATAGCATCGATCAAACCAGCAAGTAAGAACATCTTACCTTGTAGCATTGGGCCAAGCTCTGGCTGACGCGCTGTGCCTTCAAGCAAACGGCCGCCTAGAAGACCCA
>NZ_LWGF01001027.1:0-690 GCF_001635355.1 Oleiphilus sp. HI0125 | reverse complement strand
GCTGAGTACGACACCATAAAACAAGTGAAAGAAAACCTAGCAATTCCGGTGTTTGCTAATGGGGATATTACTTCTCCAGAGAAAGCGAAAGCTGTTCTCGACTACACCGGCGCAGACGGACTTTTAATAGGACGAGCCGCTCAAGGAAAACCTTGGATATTTGAGGAAATAGAGCACTTTTTAAAAACAGGGAAGCATCTTCCGCAGCGAGAGCTTTTGGAGCAACAGGATATTATGTTGCGCCATGTAAGTGCATTGCATTGTTTTTATGGCGACATTATGGGCGTGCGAATTGCCCGAAAACATGTCGCTTGGTATTTTCAAACTCGGATAGATGGTAAAGCGTTCAGAAAGACTTTTAACACTATTGAATCAACACAAGATCAACTTAACGCGATAAGCGAGTATTTTAAGCGATCGAACAACCAAGGAGATGAAGCTGCATGAGTTCTGAGATGCTAGCCGACAACCAAGACATCCAACCATCACAAAACGCCCCATTGCTTGATGGCGGCACAACATTACGTGATGAGGTAGAAAAAGCGCTGAGCAACTATTTTGCTCAACTAGACGGCGCGCCTGTTACAGACGTCTACCAACTCGTACTTTCAGAAGTAGAAGCTCCTCTTCTAGAGCAAGTATTGAAATATACGCGCAACAACCAAACCAAAGCCTCTGTGCTTCTGGGTC
>NZ_LWGF01001026.1:0-1392 GCF_001635355.1 Oleiphilus sp. HI0125 | reverse complement strand
TTTCTATTTATTGCTTTGTTAAGCAAGAGTAATGCGAAAAGAAGGGGCGCACGAACGCGTGCCCCTATGTTGACTTGATGTATTAGGCGTAAGCGTCGACCAAACTATCGCTCAAACTGACGTTTTGATTTGGATTATCCGAGACAACACTTTGATGATTTTGCGGTGTACTCGTACCAGCACTATACGCCACAGATTGATCTTCTTGACCACCTTGCTCAGGCGACGACTCTTGGCCAGAGCTTTGACCTAACGATTGCTCGCCTGCGTCAGCAAGTTCCTCAGAGCTGCCATTCAGCATTTCTTTTAGCTTGTGAATATTCGCCTCAAGTAATTCGCGCACACCTTGGTTCTGAGCATTGATGTTTATAGAACTTTGCTCAGCACCGATCTGAATTTTTATATCAATCGGTCCCATATCAGCAGGATTCAAATGCAATTCGGCCTGTTGAATATTACGAGCACTCATCCACATCAACTTTTGATTTAACTGATTTGACCAGTCGGGGTCATCAACAGCTAATGGCAATGAACTAACATAAGCTTTACCCGCTTGTGACTCCGGCACTCTGCTATCTGAAACGAGGCGTTGATTCGTCAAACCCTCAAATTTGCTCAGACCTAAGTCAGGCGCATCGTCAACATTCTGGATACCACGAGAACTTAGCTCGAACTGCAGCTTCGCTCTAAAATCACTTTCGGAAACAAGCGCACTACTTTCAGGTTGCAGCGAAGTACTCGTGATGTTTGCCGCGTTAGCATTATACGGAGAGTTGCTGGTCAGACCTGCAGAGGTATTTGCGTTTTGCGAAGCAGCTGCTTGAACTTGTGCTTGAGCTAAACCTTCAACCCGCATACTGGATGCAGCGTTCGACAATGCTGGCCCTGCAGCGCTTACCTGCGCCATCATAGTATTACCAACCTTCATTGCACCTACGACATCAGATGCACCATCAGCAGCGTTCGGACTTGTATCGGTGCGTATAACCGAAGTCCTACTATTCAACACTGTCTCACCAACGGCCGAATTTNCTTGCCCGTCCTTAGCAGATACTTCAAAACCATTCCNAAGGGACTGAGGAGACTCAGTCCCTTGGGAATGGTTTTGAAGTATCTGCTAAGGACGGGCAAGTAAATTCGGCCGTTGGTGAGACAGTGTTGAATAGTAGGACTTCGGTTATACGCACCGATACAAGTCCGAACGCTGCTGATGGTGCATCTGATGTCGTAGGTGCAATGAAGGTTGGTAATACTATGATGGCGCAGGTAAGCGCTGCAGGGCCAGCATTGTCGAACGCTGCATCCAGTATGCGGGTTGAAGGTTTAGCTCAAGCACAAGTTCAAGCAGCTGCTTCGCAAAACGCAAATACCTCTGCAGGTCTGACCAGCAAC
>NZ_LWGF01001025.1:0-1701 GCF_001635355.1 Oleiphilus sp. HI0125 | reverse complement strand
ATTTGTTGTCGCTGCGGGCCTTATCAACATGAAAGTGAAGTGATCACCCAACAATCAATTAACGTTATGCTTTTTGAATAAAATAGATAAAAGCTTTGTCTTCCTCGTGCTGCTCAAGCAGGGTGTGCCCTAAAAATCTGCAAAATTGAGGAATGTCTCGCGTAGTCGATGGATCTGTCGCGCGCACTTTTAATACTGCACCGCTTTCCATATCGGGCATTTTTTCATGCAGCAGCATGACCGGTTCCGGACACAATAATCCAGTAGCATCTAACTCTATATCACATTCCATATTCGTTTTTCTAAGCTATGATTTATACAGTGCATTTTAAACATTGATACAACGGAATAAAGTATGATTCGCGTAATAATTAATCGCTACATTGCTGAAACACTTGAAAAGAATTATGAAGATGCAGCACTTGAGGTGCTTGCAGCCTCAGTAAAAGCCCCCGGTTTTATCTCGGGAGAGTCCTTAAGTGATATCGAAAATCCTCGTCACCACGTCATTCTTTGCAAGTGGCGTAGTAAATTAGACTGGGATAAATGGTTCGAATCTTCCGAGCGAAAAGAAGCTATGTCTAAGCTTTCGCTGATGCTTGAAAGAGAAGAACACGTCACTCTTCTTGACTCCCGTCATTAAACCCCGCATCAGGGCTGAGGTTTCAGCTTTAGCCCTACAACTGTTCGCTTTTTGTTCATCTTTCTAAAGTTGAACTAAACTCTTGAGCGAAATCAATTTAGCGGCAGATTTGGTTGATTTTGCATAGTGCTACATTTATTCTTCGCGCCATCTAGGTTTTTGCCCTAGATCACAATGGCAAATAAACTAAGTGCTGATTTCCGACCAGCTTCTGAACGCTTTGATTCGAATTAAAGCAAGCCTCGAAAACGCAACTGAATGGATCTTCAATAATGAGCAACGAGATCAACCCAATCACTTACAACTATAAAGTTGTACGACAATTCGCCGTGATGACGGTGGTATGGGGAATTGTCGGCATGGCTGCAGGCGTATTTATCGCCGCTCAATTAGTTTGGCCGGAGTTAAACTTCGACAACCAATACTTGAGTTTTGGCCGTATTCGACCACTGCACACTAACGCGGTCATCTTCGCCTTTGGCGGTTCCGCATTGTTTGCAACATCGTTATACGTTGTACAGAGAACCTGTCAAGCACGTTTGATCTCAGACTCTCTCGCATCATTCGTATTCTGGGGCTGGCAAGCAGTTATTGTTGCAGCAGCAATAACTCTTCCAATGGGCTTCACTAGTACAAAAGAATATGCTGAGCTTGAATGGCCAATTGATATCTTAATTGCACTAGTATGGGTTTCTTACGCGATTTTATTCTTTGGCACTATCACTAAGCGCAAAACCAAACATATTTATGTTGCGAACTGGTTCTACGGTGGCTTCATCCTGACGGTTGCAGTACTCCATATCGGTAACAATTTGGCTATTCCAGTTACCTTTATGAAGTCGTACTCTATATACTCAGGCACAGTCGATGCAATGATGCAATGGTGGTACGGCCACAATGCAGTAGGTTTCTTCTTGACTGCAGGCTTTCTAGGAATAATGTATTACTTCGTTCCAAAACAAGCTGGACGACCTGTTTATTCTTACCGCTTATCTATTGTCCATTTTTGGGCCTTAATCTCGCTTTATGTTTGGGCTGGATCCCATCACCTTCACTAC
>NZ_LWGF01001024.1:0-940 GCF_001635355.1 Oleiphilus sp. HI0125 | reverse complement strand
ATGGGAAGTATGACAAACTTGAGTGTTCTAGCTGATTTAAATTGGGCTCTGTTTAGCTACATTGGCTTAATGCTAATTGGTGCGATGACAATTCATGCGGGACTCTGTCGCGTTTTCAAGATTGATGTAGACACTTTCTTGGTCACATCTTCCGCAGCAATAATGTCTGTACCTTTTATTCCAGTGATTGTTGGAGCGCTTCGCAATCAAGCCTTATTGGTGCCCGGTTTTTGCGCGGCAATTATTGGCTATGTTCTCGGCAATTATTTAGGAATCGTCGTGGCAATATCGTTGAAATCTATCCTTTGATTGTAGGCTAAGCTTAGTATTGCCATTCGTCCTCAAACACGAACTCATCTAAGCTACGCTCTGTCGCCCACTCTTCCATAACGAGCATGGGCTTCTCATAGAAAGCATCTACATGACCAATGCATAGAATCGCGACAGGATGGCTGTCGGGCGGCATGTTTAAAACCGTTTTTAGCGCCTCAGGGTCAAAGATGGAGACCCATCCCATACCAATTCCCTCAGCACGCGCGGCAAGCCACATATTCTGAATAGCGCAAGACAACGAAGCCAAATCCATTTCTGGTAATGTTCGTCGCCCAAATACATGTTCATCACGCTTATCGGGCAGTGCCGCAACAATGACATCTGAACATTCTTTTAAACCCTCTACTTTGAGTTTAAGAAACTCAGCTTTGCGAGAGGCTAATGCAGCAGCGGTAAGATCGCGCTCATTCTCTACTAGCGTTTGAATCGCTTCACGCTTTTCAGTATTGCGAATTCGGATAAAACGCCACGGCTGCATTAAACCAACACTCGGAGCCATATGAGCCGCATATAGCAGCTTGCTAATAAGGTCTTCGGAAACCTTCTCGTTATTAAAATGCCGCATATCTCGGCGTTCCGCCATGACTTTATAAATGGCTGTTTTTTC
>NZ_LWGF01001023.1:0-808 GCF_001635355.1 Oleiphilus sp. HI0125 | reverse complement strand
AGGATTATGTCGCGTTGACAGCCCCTCATTACGGAAATTACGGTTAATTTCAAACACACGATCAAAACCGCCAACAACTAAACGCTTCAAATATAGCTCTGGCGCGATACGCAAAAACATGTCGATATCTAAAGCATTGTGGTGCGTTTCAAATGGCTTAGCCGTCGCACCACCTGGAATCACCTGAAGCATTGGTGTTTCAACTTCCATGAAGTCTTTTTCAGCTAAGTAATTGCGAATAGCACTCACGATCTTCGAACGAATCATGAAGGTGTTGCGCGTATCTTCGTTAGCAATCAAATCAACATAACGCTGACGATACTTTGTTTCTTGATCCGCTAAGCCATGATATTTATCAGGCAGAGGACGCAAAGATTTCGTCAAAATACGGAAGTTAGCGACATCAGTAACTTCAACATATAAGTCACCCTTACCTGATTTACTCAGCGTGCCGGTTGCTCCAACAATATCGCCAAGATCTAGGTTGGCCCAATCTTTCGATTCTTTCTGGATAGGCTTGCCCACATAACTCTGGATTGAGCCAGATACGTCTTGAATGCCTACAAACGGGCCACCACGACGCATAACGCGCCCGGCAACAGCAACAGGGATAGCTAACTCAACAAGCTCTTCTTTACTCTTATCACCATACTGCGCTTGCAAATCACCCGCTAAGTTCTCACGACGGTGGTCATTGGGGTGACCGTTCGATTTACTACCTTCACGCAACTGCTCAAGTTTCGCTTTTCGCTCTGCGATCAACTTGTTTTCATCTTCAATAGATAGGCTTTGCTCTGACTTTACATCG
>NZ_LWGF01001022.1:0-2473 GCF_001635355.1 Oleiphilus sp. HI0125 | reverse complement strand
TCGGCACATGCAATCAAGGTAACGAAACTAGCAACAAAAAGGGTTTTAATAAGCGTGGGTAGACCCAATACTTTCATGATAGCGTCCTTTTATTTTTGTTTGCGCAATAAGAAATTATCAGATGTTCGGAGGGATTTCACCCTCCGTAATAGGATTGTTCGTTAACTTGTAAAAATTGCCTTTAAAAAAACAATCTCGCCAACTCATCGCCAGGGTTTTCGGCTCGCATAAATGCTTCGCCAACCAAAAAGGTATTCACCTGATTTTTGCGCATATCCTGAACGTCATCCAATGTATGAATACCGCTTTCGGTCACAACAATTCTATTTTCTGGGATGCTTTCAAGTAACTGATACGTGTTATCTAGGCTTACCTCAAAACTATGCAAATCGCGGTTATTAATGCCGATAAGCTTAGTATCAAGCGTAAGCGCAACGTCGAGTTCTTGTGCATTATGCACTTCGACCAATACATCTAAACCAAGCTCATGTGAGATACCTGAAAGTTCCTGCATCTGGTCTTTGGTTAAGCATGCAGCGATCAACAACACACAATCTGCATTTACAACGCGGCTCTCATAAATTTGATATGGAGACACCATAAAATCTTTGCGAATGACTGGTAGAGAGACTGCATTACGCGCAAGTTGTAGATAATCTTCATGCCCTTGGAAGAAGTCTCTATCTGTTAAAACAGATAAACAGGCAGCACCCGCATTGTCATAAGACTGCGCAATCTCAGCAGGTCGGAAGTCTTCTCGAATCACACCTTTGCTTGGAGAAGCCTTCTTGATTTCTGCAATCACGGCTGACTGCTTAGATGCAAGCTTGGATTCAATCGATGCAACAAAGCCTCGACACTCTGGCTTATCAAGCGATTGTGCTTTTAGCTCGGTCAACGCGAGCGCAGCACTGCGCTCCTCTACTTCTTCCCACTTACGCGCAACAATATTGCGCAGAATCGTTGGTGTGCTGTCATTCACTTTGCTGCTCATGTAACTTCTCGCTAATGCGTTTAATCTTCTTCAAATACTTGTGAGAAACTCGCTAACTCACTCATTTTGGCTAAGGCCAAACCACTTCCGATCGCGTCTTCAGCCATTGACACACCAGCCTTCAACGAATCTGCTAGACCAGACACGTATATCGCAGCAGCCGCATTGATCGTAATGATGTTACGCGCCTTCTGCGCGATATCGCCATCATCTTTGCCTAATGCTGACTTAATGAGAGCAAGACTTTGCTCCGCACTATCCACACTTAAATCAGTTAATGCTGCTTCTTGAATACCTAAGGCAGCAGGTCGAATTTCATATTCAATAACTTCGCCATCTCGCAATTCTGCAACATGGGTATTAGCCGCAATAGAAATTTCATCAAGGCCGTCGTCAGAATGCACCACCATCACATGCTCACTGCCAAGGCGATTTAATACTTCNGCCATTGGACGGCAAAGTGCTTTCGAAAACACACCGATAATCTGGCGCTTTACACCAGCAGGATTTGTCATTGGCCCTAACATATTGAAAATCGTACGCATTGCTAATTCTTTGCGTGGGCCAATTGCATGACGCATCGCGCTATGGTGGGCTGGCGCAAACATAAATCCAACACCAATCTCTTGCACTGCGCGCGCAACTTGCTCAGGGCTTAAGCCCAAATTAACACCTGCAGCTTCAAGAAGATCAGCACTTCCGGTACTACTAGAAACACTACGATTACCATGCTTTGCAACGCTGCCCCCTGCGGCTGCAACTACAAAGGCAGATGCAGTCGATACGTTAAACAAATTAGAGCCATCACCACCAGTTCCACAGGTATCAACTAAGTGCTGAGCATCAACATTTACAGAGGCAGACAAATCACGCATCACTTGCGCTGCACCGGTAATTTCGTCAATCGACTCGCCTTTCATACGCAACGCAATCAATAGAGCACCAATCTGCGCATCGGTCGCTTCGCCCGTCATTACCGTCTGCATCGCGGCTTTCATATCTTCTGTTGATAGGCTTTGCCCCTCAACAATCTGAGCAATTGCATCTTTAATATCCATGACTCGTCTCTCTTATTGTTGGTGTTTGCTTATGACTCGCGCTTCAAAAAATTATCAAGCAACTCGTGACCGCATTCAGTCAAAATTGATTCTGGGTGAAATTGCACCCCTTCAACATCTAGGGTTTTATGGCGCACACCCATTATCTCTTCCATTGAACCATCCTCATGTTCGGTCCACGCAGTAATTTCTAGGCAATCAGGAAGCGCATCTTTATCAATCACTAAAGAATGGTATCGCGTTGCTGTCACTGGGTTAGGTAAACCTTTAAATACACCTTCATTGTTATGATGCACTGGAGATGTCTTCCCATGCATAACTTGGCCAGCACGGATAATAGATCCACCAAAAGCTTGTCCAATACTTTGATGTCCTAGGCAAATGCCAAAGATAGGGAGTTTGCCTTTAAAATGCTCGAGTA
>NZ_LWGF01001021.1:0-690 GCF_001635355.1 Oleiphilus sp. HI0125 | reverse complement strand
GCGTATTCAGTTTATTAGGTGTGCGTGGGAAACCAACGGAACTCCTTGCGCAAGAACAAGGTCTTACTCAGCATAAAGTTCTACGCGTGGTTGCGAAAATCTCTATTCCCCTCATCATTTTGTTTGCCCTCTACGTTCAATTTCATGGTGACTTTGGGCCAGGCGGAGGATTTCAGGCAGGAGTTATCGCTGCTGCAGCATTCATTCTTTACGCCCTCACCTTTAGCTTAAGAAAAGCCGTTGGCGTTGTAAGTCCACGATTTGTTAAGTATCTAGCTCCAGTGGGCGTTTTGCTCTACGCATCTGTTGGTCTTGTGAGCATGTTGAACGGTGCAAATTTTCTAGACTACAACGTGCTCGCAGCGGACCCAGTACATGGTCAGCATTACGGCATAATCATTATCGAACTCGGTGTTGGTATTACTGTTTTCTCTGTCATGCTTGGGATTTTCTACGCCTTTGCAGGCCAAGTTGAAAAGGCAAATGTTCAATGAGCTTAATCTTCGAACACTTCAATCATTGGGTCGTTGTTATTTTGATGATGATCGGTCTGTATATCGTTATCACAGCTAATAACCTCGTTAAGAAAGTGGTTGGCCTGAATATTTTTCAGAGCGCTGTATTTTTAATGTACATCACCATGGGAAAGGTTGTTGGTGGCACGGCTCCAATCTTAGCGGAAGGTGTGAC
>NZ_LWGF01001020.1:0-1469 GCF_001635355.1 Oleiphilus sp. HI0125 | reverse complement strand
GGTGAAGAAGAAAACAACTTCTGGAAGGATCATAAAGCAGCAAAGATCAATTCATTGCGCGCAATGAATGCAATCGAAAAGGCTGATCTTACCGTGGTACGTTTCGGACCAAAATACAAGCAATGGAATGCTGCATTTGAAGCAGGCATTGCTATTGGCAAAGGCAAGCCAATCGTTGTGATTCATGACCCAGAATTAACGCACCCACTCAAAGAAGTTGACGGTGCCGCGATGGCTGTCGCAGAAACACCCGAGCAAGTGGTTGAAATTTTGAAATATATCAAGCAATAAGTGAGCGAGCGGCGAATAGCTTAGTGTATAATGCCGCTCCTTTTTCTCGCTTTTTTGTCAAAGCAACGAAAATATAATGAATTAACTACGGGTGCTTGAGTTGTGGCTGAACAATCCAATCCAGATGTAAAAACCTTTCAGGGGCTAATTTTAGCCTTACAAAATTTTTGGGCGAGTAAGGGCTGTGTTGTTCTTCAGCCCCTCGATATGGAAGTCGGCGCAGGCACATTTCACCCTGCTACATTCCTACGAGCGATTGGCCCTGAAACTTGGAATGCAGCCTATGTTCAACCAAGTCGTCGTCCAACTGATGGTCGCTATGGCGAAAACCCAAATCGCCTTCAGCACTACTATCAATTCCAAGTTGTGATGAAGCCATCTCCTCTCAATATTCAAGAGTTGTATCTTGAGTCATTAAAAGCCATGGGGATTGACACACTCGTTCACGACATTCGCTTTGTCGAAGATAACTGGGAATCACCAACACTAGGTGCGTGGGGTCTTGGTTGGGAAGTTTGGCTCAACGGCATGGAAGTTACTCAGTTCACCTACTTCCAACAGGTTGGCGGCATTGAATGCTATCCAGTCACCGGCGAAATCACCTACGGACTAGAACGTATTGCAATGTATTTGCAAGGCGTCGACAGCGTATACGACTTAGTATGGGCACATGGCCCTGACGGCGACGTCACATACGGTGACGTATTCCATCAAAACGAAGTAGAAATGTCGACATACAACTTTGAACAAGCTGACGTTCCATCTTTGTNCAAGAACTTCGACACTTATGAGTCTGAAAGCCAACGTTTGATTGAACTAGGCCTTCCACTTCCAGCATACGAACTTGTTTTGAAGGCGTCACACACGTTCAACATGCTAGATGCACGTCATGCTATTTCTGTGACCGAACGTCAACGCTTTATCCTTCGTGTTCGCAGTCTTGCACGCGCCGTTGCACAATCTTATTTCGATACCAGAATGAAGCTTGGTTTCCCTCTCGCGTCAGATGCGCTGCGTGATGAAGTGATCGCAAAAACCGAAGCCGCCAATGCAGACAAAGGGAGTAAGTAATCGTGTCTAGCAAAGATTTCCTGATTGAACTTGGTACGGAAGAACTCCCACCAAAAGCACTTAAAAAACTCTCAGATGCGCTCAGCCAAGGCATTTTAAGCGGTTTA
>NZ_LWGF01001019.1:0-946 GCF_001635355.1 Oleiphilus sp. HI0125 | reverse complement strand
GTAAGCAAGAAGAAGCACAAGATCGTGCTATTCGCCCGAAATTACTAGCTGACTACGTAGGTCAGCCTGTTGTCAAAGAACAAATGTCTATTTTCGTTGAGGCAGCAAAAAAACGAGAAGAGGCACTTGATCATGTTCTTATTTTTGGTCCGCCTGGCTTAGGTAAGACAACGCTCGCGAATATCCTCGCTAATGAACTTGAATCTAACATTCAGTCTACGTCTGGGCCGGTGCTCGAAAAGGCAGGCGATTTAGCGGCCTTACTCACCAACTTAGAAGAAGGCGACATTCTTTTTATTGATGAGATTCATCGTTTAAGTGCGAATGTCGAGGAGGTTCTTTATCCCGCGATGGAGGATTATCAGCTCGACATTATGATTGGTGAAGGCCCAGCAGCGCGGTCTATTAAGTTGGATTTGCCCCCGTTTACACTGGTTGGCGCTACCACGCGCGCCGGACTATTAACGTCACCACTGCGTGATCGATTCGGTATTGTTCAGCGCCTCGAGTTTTATAGTGTCGCTGACTTGGCGAGTATTGTGGAGCGTTCTGCTCGCTTATCTGGAATTCATATTGAGTCACAGGGTGCTGTCGAGATTGCTAAGCGTTCTCGTGGTACGCCGCGTATTGCTAACCGCCTTTTGCGTCGCGTACGAGATTATGCGGAAGTTAAAAGTGACGGAAGCATTACTCAGAAGGTCGCTGATAAGGCCTTAAATATGTTGAGTGTAGATGAATGCGGTTTCGATCATATGGACCGAAAGTTACTGCTCACGATGATTGAGAATTTTGGTGGTGGTCCAGTAGGCGTTGAGAGTATGGCTGCCGCAATAGGTGAAGAGCGAGGAACGATCGAGGATGTTCTCGAGCCTTATTTAATTCAGCAGGGCTATATGATTCGCACGCCTAGAGGGCGAATGGCCACTGAAAAGGCATGGTTGCATTT
>NZ_LWGF01001018.1:0-881 GCF_001635355.1 Oleiphilus sp. HI0125 | reverse complement strand
TAATAATCTGAACGCCACCTGTGGAAACGTCAGCATTACGTCGCAATAAGTTAAACAAGCTAATTCTGGTATATCGTGCAAAACGCTCATTGATCATTTCAAGCGTTGGCATTCGCCCACGAACAATACGGTCTTGGCTAGCTAGATCATAGGAACGGACGCCGTCTTCAGAATGATCCTCTTCGGTGTCTATATCTCCATCATCTACGCCATGAAGTAGCGCATCGATTTCGTCTTGTGAGAGTAAGTCTTGCACGAAAGCTAATAACCTTTTCTTACTGCATTACGAAGTTTGTAAAATACACAGCCTCAATAGGAGGCTCACCTTCGGCTTCAAGAACAGCATTGATTGAAGTAAGCGTTTCAGCAATCAGCGCTTCCTTTCCTTCAATTGTTTGAGCCATTTTGAAATCCGCTCCGCCATATAAGGCGTTTAGCTTCGAACGTATCGACGGCATGTGATAATCGACTGCATCTAAAGCAGCTTGATCACGCCCCATAACGTTTAAGCTTACCTGCATATAACGTTGGCGACCGTCTACCATCAACGTCGCAAGTACAGGTGGTTTTAAATCCATATAAATAGCAGGCTGAATCTCTGGCGTCGTGTCGTCACTCGCTTCAGATTCTCCGCCTGCCATCAAGAAATACGTCACACCGCCAGCTATTGCCAACAAAAGTACAACTAAGCCAATGATAACAAACAGTTTTTTCTTTGATCCCGTTGCTTCCTGCTCAGCGCCCTGCTCTTCATTTTCTGGCTTTTCTTTATCTGCCACGTCAAAATCTCGTCAATTATGTATTGATTAATTAGGCGTTGTAGTTATTCAGCAATCTATATGCCAATCACTACAACAGAATTGCCGTAAGTGAGTTATGCG
>NZ_LWGF01001017.1:0-846 GCF_001635355.1 Oleiphilus sp. HI0125 | reverse complement strand
AGAATCAATACTCGGACCTGACTAGCCTTTACACGAGCCTTTCCTTCAAGATACTGAATAATAGGAAGTGTAAAGCTAGCAGTTTTGCCTGTACCCGTTTGGGCAGCAGCCATCACATCACGCCCTGTTAATACGGCAGGAATAGCCTCTTGCTGGATTGGGGACGGTGTCTTATAACCTTTTAACTCAATTGCTTTTAGGATATTTCGATTAAGGCCAAGCTCTTCAAAGTACATTAAGTATTCGTTCTCAGTATGTGGGGGCAGAATGCGCGCGAAGTATAGGTGGGATTAAGCTTTTACGATACATAAACTTCATCATTCGTATGCTAGTAGGTCAAAACACGCACTGCGAGCTTGGTGCGACGATCTATTTATGTCACGATAAAAACAAATAATTAAGTGCTTAGGCGCAGTCTTGAGCTTCGCTCTAGACATACTAAATAAGCTGACAATAACGATACTAATAAATTCCGATATGTCGAACGTCTATACGATAATCAAGCTACTAGCTTTAACGCTCATCATTAGTGGCTGCGCAACAAGTTTTGATCGAACCAATATTCGCCCTGGTGAACGGGTATATGGCCCCGCGGTTTCAGTCGTTGTACCCACAGAAAAGTCTTGGTTTGCTGTCGATTACGGTACAGGAAACCGAATCAAATTAAGTCAACTTAACTATGACGACAGTTACTCGTTGAAGGTTGCGGTGAATAGAGGGCCAGCTTTCGGAATGTTTGAATCAGCGCAAGCACATCTCTCAGCCTATCGTGAAAATGTGAATGACGACGCGGTTGAAGGGCTGATTGTTCACGGTCGAGATTCTTGGGCTGCTGAAGAATACGGT
>NZ_LWGF01001016.1:0-1006 GCF_001635355.1 Oleiphilus sp. HI0125 | reverse complement strand
ATCCTTGCCTTTTACCTCAAGCGCAACAACCCAATCTCGATCTGACAAGGAGTCTAAAATTGCTTTACTCTCAAATTGTATAGCTCTATTTAGATCAGCCCCTTTACTTCGATTACCTAAAGGGATCTCTATAAACTCAATCTTAAAGTCTCGCGGCAATCGCTTGGTAAATTCTGAGGCTCCTTCATTTACCCACTTAGGCATTTTCGTGCCAACCGCGATAACTTTAACTTTCATTGGACTAAATCTTAGCGCGCATCGGGCGAAGGCATTACGCCTTCAGAGCCATCACCTTCCCAAAAACGCTCAAGGTCATAGAACGTGCGCGTTGCTGGGAGCATGACGTGAACAACGACAGAACCAAGGTCCACTAAAATCCAGTCAGAGCTAGCATCACCCTCAACACCTACAGACTTTACACCTTGCTCTTTAGCTTCGGTTAGCACGTTGTCAGCGAGAGACTTAACATGCCGAGAGGAAGTACCAGAGGCAACCACCATATAATCGGTCACGCTAGTACGTTTTTTGACGTTCAAAATATTGATATTGTCAGCTTTTAAATCTTCAAGTGCGCCGACAACGACGTTTTTAATGGAATCTGCTTGCATAAAGGGAAGGACTGGCCTCAAAAAAATGGTTCAAATTTGATAAAAATCATTATCGCAAATAATGCCTTGCACTGCATCAGGCACCAAATAACGAATGCTTTTGTTTTCGGCAACTCTTTGCCGAATATCTGAGCTAGAGATTTGCAACTGCGTTACGCGCGCAATCAATGCTAACCCGGTTTTAGCAGATCTTAGCGCATCAGGCGAGCTAACAATTGAAAAACCCAAACTTTTCAGGTTGTTTTCAATTTGCGCATTACTGTAATCGGGACGCTCTAACACGACGACGTTACATAGATCTTTATATACTTCTGCATGATGCCAAGTAGGCATATTCAACGCAGAGTCTGTTCCTACCGCCAATATCAACCCTTCATTAGAGTTTAAAGCTTGCAAAG
>NZ_LWGF01001015.1:0-615 GCF_001635355.1 Oleiphilus sp. HI0125 | reverse complement strand
ATTGATGCAGCGCTCCCGTCAAAGAAAGGCCTAATTCAGCGAGTCTCGCTCGAAATGAATGAGCAGTTTTCTAACTATCTGCGTGGCAAAGCGATAGAGATTTTCGTTGTCGCCGTTTTTACCTATATTGTGTTGCAGTATTTCGGTCTTAATTACGCAGCGTTGTTGTCAATGCTTGTTGGCTTGTCGGTGTTGATTCCCTATATCGGAGCGATAGTTGTAACGATCCCGGTCGCCTTGATTGCTCTGTTTCAATTTGGTCTTACGGACGAGTTTTACTACGTGTTGATNGCATATTTTGTAGTGCAAGCGATTGACGGTAATGTGTTAGTTCCTTTGCTGTTTTCTGAGGTGGTTAATCTTCACCCGATTCTCATTATCGTCGCTGTATTGTTTTTCGGTGGTGTGTGGGGTTTTTGGGGAGTGTTCTTCGCGATACCTCTGGCAACGCTGGTTAAGGCAGTTTTAACGGCATGGCCAAGGGTGGATGCTGAAGCTTAGAAGGAAGTAAAACGCTATACCAAAAGCGAAGAAGGTATAGCGTTATTAGTTTTACAGAACTTGGTCCAATTCTGCTAACAGATCCTCGTGATGTGATTTCGTTTTAAACTTATC
>NZ_LWGF01001014.1:0-1830 GCF_001635355.1 Oleiphilus sp. HI0125 | reverse complement strand
CTGGGCAAGCTGACACATTCGAGCGAAAAATAGAAATTTGTAAGCGCTCTTACGACATTCTTGTTGGCTTAGGTATGCCACCAGCCGACATCATCTTCGACCCAAATATCTTTGCCGTCGCGACAGGTATCGAAGAGCATAACAACTATGCCGTTGATTTCATCGAAGCAACACGCTGGATCAAAGAAAATCTGCCTCACGCCAATATTTCTGGTGGTGTGAGTAACGTATCGTTCTCATTCCGAGGAAACGATGCAGTGCGCGAAGCCATCCACTCTGTTTTCTTATTCCACGCAATCAAAGCTGGAATGAATATGGGCATCGTAAACCCGGGACAATTAGTGATTTACGATGAAATCGACCCTGAACTAAAAGAACGCGTTGAAGATGTCGTACTAAATACTCGTAACGACGCAACGGATCGCTTGCTTGAAATCGCCGATAAGTTCCGCGGTGCAGTCGGCGAAACAAAAGCCGAGAACCTCGAATGGCGAGAACTCCCCGTTAATAAACGACTCGAGCATGCCTTGGTAAAAGGTATTACCACTTATATCGTTGAAGATACTGAGCAAGCACGGATAGAAGCGGATCGCCCGATTGAAGTCATTGAAGGCCCATTAATGGATGGCATGAATGTCGTTGGTGATTTATTCGGCGCGGGCAAAATGTTCCTTCCACAGGTGGTAAAGAGCGCACGCGTAATGAAGCAAGCTGTTGCACATCTTGTTCCTTTTATTGAAGAAGAAAAAGGCGAAGGCCAGAAGAGCAAGGGCAAAATTTTGATGGCGACCGCTAAAGGTGACGTACACGATATTGGCAAAAATATCGTGGGTGTTGTACTTCAGTGTAACAACTATGAAGTCATTGATCTTGGTGTCATGGTTCCTGCCGATAAAATCATCGCAGCAGCGAAAGAACATAACGTTGATGTGATTGGTGTATCCGGCCTCATCACTCCATCGCTTGACGAGATGGTTCACGTCGCTAAAGAAATGCAGCGCGAAGGCTTAGACGTACCATTAATGATTGGCGGTGCAACAACATCTAAAGCGCACACAGCCGTTAAAATTGAACCGGCATACGACAACAATGCCGTTATCTACGTAACGGATGCTTCCCGCTCAGTAAGCGTTGCGACTTCACTACTTAGCGAAGGCCAACGTGATGAGTTTGTTGCAAACATTCGAGACGAATATGAGAAAGTGCGCGTCCGCCGTGCCAACCGAGTTAGCCAGAAATCAATGCTTAGCTATGACAAAGCATGCGACAACAAAGTTTCTTTAAACTGGGACAGTTATCAAGCACCGAAGCCTGCATTTACCGGCACAAGAGTATTTGAAAACATCGACCTCAAAGAACTCGTCGATTACATTGATTGGACACCGTTTTTCATATCTTGGGACTTAGTAGGCAAGTTTCCAAAAATCCTAAAAGACGAGGTTGTTGGTGAAGCGGCTACGAGTCTTTATAACGATGCACAAGCCATGCTAACTGAAATGCTCGAAGACAAACGTATCAGAGCAAGTGGCGTGATTGGTTTCTGGCCTGCCGCGACTGAAGATGATGATACTGTCGTGGTTTACAAAGATGAAAGCCGAACGGAAGAACTCGCGCGCTTACATCACCTTCGCCAGCAGGTAGAGAAAACAGTCGAAGGCCAGCTTAGCCCTACGATGTCCCTCGCTGACTTTATCGCACCAAGCGATTCAGGCATTGAAGATTATATAGGAGGATTTGCAGTTACCGCGGGTCTTGGCGTTGAAGAGATTGCAAATGAATTCGAAGCTGCGGCTGATGACTACAACGCGATTATGATCAAGGCGCTAGCTG
>NZ_LWGF01001013.1:0-1204 GCF_001635355.1 Oleiphilus sp. HI0125 | reverse complement strand
AAACAAGTCAAAGCCTGATTTTTCCCTATCAGTTTACGAGCGCCTGTGGTGCGTTTGGTTCGATCTTGCTCTCACTTATATCTGTTCAAAAGTATTAAATTCGAAATAAACGTATGAATGATAAGGTAATGTCGATGCTGCCAAGGGCTGAGTCGTCATTCACTTTGTATACGTAGACCTTATTGTCATCTTTACTGCTTACATATAAGTGGTTTGAGTCGACCGCAATGCCACCCGCTTGCACGGCAGGAATCGTGAAGAAGTTGATGATGCTTGAATTACTTTTGTCAATTCGATGAATTTCCGTATCGAGTCTGCCGACCTCACCAACAGCGGCGATATATACATATTGGTTGTCCGCAGTGAATCGCCATTCAACGGCATTGACTGTTGTGAGTGTTTGGATGTTTGTGGTGTCTGATATTGGCATGGTCAGCAGACCAAATTGATCTTTTACATAGAGTTGATCGTGATCCATAAACACATCGCCGATAAATATAGAGCCGTTAACCGAGGCGACGTGATAAAAATTATCGGTAATTTGTCCGTTCGCAATGTGATAGAAATTAAGATCTTCCGTGCCATCAGAAGTCATGATCGCGCCGTTTAAATTGAAACCAGAGAAGTAGTTGTCGGGTTTTTTCGTCGAGACGACTTTTCGTTCTTTTAATGAGTAACTAATTAGTTCTGTATCGAAAGCGCTATTCTCGGCATAGGCGAACATATATTGGTTATCGATGCCGAAGCGAGAGACAGGATAGCCAATATTGTATTCCACTGGATTAAGCAGCTGCACGCTTGTTGCAGATGCCGAACCATCATCGACGAAGTTAAACTGAGAAGTAGTAAAGCCAAAATTGCCCAAGGTGACAGCAGAGGTTCCATTACCGTTACTTGTGGATTGGTCGTGAATGCTATGCCCTGTTGATTGACGATCACCGGATCTAGATGAGCTTTAGCAAGCGGTAATGAACATAATGCTAAGTATTACAGAGATAAGTCGGGCAGTTGATTGGGTGAAATGCATACTGATTTACTTCTCACGACAAAATACAAAATAACCGTTTCTGGCATGCTAATGAGGGTAGTCGTTCAATAAATGCTCTGCATATATGGCTCTGTAAAATTTAGTAATGACGGAATTGCATACTGTGTAAGGAGTAAGTTAATAGGATTTTATAACTCCGTTCTAAAGCGCGCTGAA
>NZ_LWGF01001012.1:0-1086 GCF_001635355.1 Oleiphilus sp. HI0125 | reverse complement strand
TAGCTGGCACCCATCGGCCATCTGGTTGAACAATCGGGAAAGCGCGCAACTGTTCGATCCTTGCACGCTGACTATTCTCATAGCTCACAGTTACCGGTAACTGCGTAATGTCTTCTAACATGCTGCCTGCTTGAACGCCTTCGTAGGCAGCTTGCAGCTGAGCAGCTACCGAGTCGAGCTGAAGCCCCATTTCGCCGAGCGCAGTTTCATTCGCATCAAACTCAATCTTCGGAGCGCCCGGTTTTACTGATGCTTGGGTATGCAACACACCAGATTGCTGAGAAATAATTGCTCGTAGCTCTTCACCTAAAGTTCTTAACACATCCGTTTCAGGGCCAAACACCCGAAACTCAATTGGCGCTTCAACAGGCGGTCCTTGAGAGAAAGGCTTGGCAACAATTTGAACTTGAGTAAAGCGCTCGCTTAACTCAACTTGAAGCTCATCTATTAGGCTTGATGATGCCTCGACATCCTCAGCAGTCACCACCACTTCGGCGTAGTAGTTCTGGTTGCGATTATTCATCAATTGGTTGTAGTAAAACGCCGGAACACTATCCCCAATAGACCAAACCGTTTGTTTTACCTCTGCTTTATTACGAATCAACGCGTCTATTTCCTGCACTAGGGCATCTGCAGCAGGAACACTCGTATTTGATTCAAACCAAACGCGTAACTCGAACATGTCGCGATCAGCGGTCGGAAAGAATACTTTTGGCAAAGAGCCAACAGAAAGCACACCAAAAATACTCAAACCAAGTGCAGTCACAACCGCTAACCATGGCTTACGCAAACTGTGCGCGAGAAAACGCTGATAGCCTTCTGATTTTTCTTTTGAGCTAACACCAACCTGCCACCAGCGAGACTCATTTGGCTTGGCGAGCTTGTTCTCAAGCAAGGCACAGATAGCAGGAATCACAGTCATGGACAAACAGAATGAAGCGATCAAAGCCAATATCACGCTCACTGATATCGTACCAATGAAGTCTCCGGCATTACCCTCAATCAAGAGGATTGGCATGAACGCAAGAATAGTAGTGAGCGTTGATGCTAGTAGAGGCATAAACAGATGATCAAAAGCTTGTCGGA
>NZ_LWGF01001011.1:0-41058 GCF_001635355.1 Oleiphilus sp. HI0125 | reverse complement strand
AGAATGCTCGTGACTCGCTAAATCCTAACTGTAATGCGATGTCTGCAATGCTGAAATTCGTGGCTTTGAGTTGTTGTTTCGCAAGTTTGAAGCGAACGTCATTTTTTATGCTCTGAATGGAGCTGCCTTCAGCGCTTAATTTTCGGCGTAAGGTGGGCTCGCTCATGCCCAGTTTTTCTGAAAGCTCTCTGCTATTTAGGAGCGATAAACGGTCTTCTTTGCGTAATTGACGAGGTTCGATGAGTTGTCGTGCTTTCGCCGAAATACTGGTGTCTTCACCGGGGATAGTTAGCAAATCTACAGGAGCATTTTTTAAGAAATTACGCAGATCAGTTGGCGTCTTGATGAGTGGCATGTTGAGGTATGATCGATGGAAAACGAGCCGATTGAACTTGCTTTTGAAGTTTGTTGGGCAGCGAAATAAAAGTGAAAACTCGATCGGATCAATCGGGTCGTAATTGATATAAGCGCTGACCAGTTTGATGGGTTGATCGATATACCAGCATCCAAAGCGATGCCAGATGACGTGCCAGTACTCGATATAAAAGTGTTCGAAATCTAATTCTGGCTGGCGGAGTTCTGTTGTGAGATAGACGTGCTCGCCTTGAATCTCAAGTGACATTTGTAGTTCGTCGGTGATCTGATTGTAGAAGCGTATGGCGCGTTCGTAGAGTTCGCGTAAGGTATGGGCGGTGCTTACCCAGTCGGTCATCAGTTCAAAGGTGCCGACTTTGATTGGGTGTTCAGTAAATCCCATAAATTCATCGTTCAGGCGCTTGGCGATTCCGTCATACAGCAGCGCAACTTGTTGAACGTCAAAACGAGAGTTTGGATGGCTTAATTTTGATTGATCAATGCCGGCTTCGTTGAGTAACGACTGTGAGTCGATGCCTCTTTTTTTTGCGCCGCCGAGAGCGCTGAGAATGTAGTGGGTATTGATCGAAGCCATATGGCTAGCTTAAAGAAATTTGGGGTCAGAGTATATTTACTCTGACCCCAATATTTGTTGCTTGTTTGTTGCTAACTATTTGTCGCTAACTACAAACGTCCATCAACGATATCTTTATCAAAGATATGTTTTACGTCGTAGATAACATGGTTAGGCTTACAGACTGCTTTGAGTTCACTTGTGCTCATCGATTTGATCTGGTCGTGTGATACGCAGGCAATCACGGCGTCATACTTTCCGTTTTCGAGGGTGCTCACAAGATCGATGTCATACTCATCTTTTACTTCTAAGGCATCCGCCCATGGGTCATAGACATCTATGTTGGCATGAAAATCGTCGAGATCTTTGATGACATCAATCACTTTGGTGTTGCGGATATCTGGGCAGTTTTCTTTGAAGGTCAAACCGAGTACCAAGATATTTGCATCGACCATCTGGATCTTCTTTTCGGTCATTAATCGCAATACTTTTTCAGCAATGTGACCTGACATGTTGTCATTAATACGACGACCCGAAAGAATCATTTCAGGATGATAACCGATTGATTGCGCCTTGTAGGTTAAGTAATACGGGTCAACACCAATACAGTGGCCACCTACCAAGCCAGGGCGGAAAGGCAGGAAGTTCCATTTGGTTCCGGCGGCTTCTAGCACCTCTAAGGTATCGATGCCCATCTTATCGAAGATCAGCGACAGCTCGTTGACTAGTGCAATGTTTACATCACGCTGTGTGTTCTCAATGACTTTTGCGGCTTCTGCTACACGAATTGAGCTCGCTTTGTGTGTGCCCGCTTTGATGATGCTGGCATAAAGTTGATCGATGTATTCAGCAGCTTCTGGGGTTGAGCCAGAAGTCACTTTTAGGATATTGGTGACGCGGTGTTCTTTGTCGCCTGGGTTGATACGCTCAGGGCTGTAGCCCGCGAAAAAGTCTTCGTTGAGTTTTAGTCCCGAGCGAGCTTCGATCAACGGGATGCAATCTTCTTCTGTAGCGCCAGGGTATACGGTTGACTCGTAAATGACATAGTCGCCTTGCTTAACGACCTTGCCCAGCATTTCACTGGCCTTGATCAATGGTGTTAGGTTTGGCGTCTTATAGTCGTCGATCGGCGTTGGAACGGTGACGATATAAACATTCGCTTCTGCGATGTCTTCAAGCTTTGTGCTGAAGCTTAACTGCGTTGATTCTGCGAGTTCTTCTTTTGAGCACTCAAGCGTACTGTCGATGCCTGATTGGAGTTCTCTGATTCGGTCTTCTTTAATATCAAAACCGATAGTTGGGTAAAGTTTTCCAAATTCTACTGCTAGCGGAAGGCCGACGTAGCCTTGGCCTATTACGCACAATTTCACTTGCTGGTCCATGCTTTGTTTCTTCTATACATCAATTATCTTGTTGTTTTACATAGTTTTATATAACTAACTTTCTCTTATATATAACTAAGCTATGCTTTTTATATTACAGCCTTGAGTTCATAATAGCGCAACTTTTATGTGGCAATTTGTCACGCACAGGACATAAGTAGTTACAGCAGGAAGTACCGACGTGGCACACGTTCGCATATTAAATCATTACCTTCATAGCAAATTTATCTTTTTGGGCGCGCTAGAATTCGCAGCTCTGTCTGTCTCATTGTTTGTTGCGGTGGATATTCGCAACTACTTCTCAGAGACTGAGTTATTTTTACAAAACCCAATTGTTCAAGCATTTTTATTTGCTCTTATCTTAAATTGTTGTTCGCTGGCTATGGGCGTTTATACCTCTGTTTTTCAAGAAGGAAAAACAGGCATGATGCTGCGTACGCTTGTCGCCTATTGCTTCTTAGGCATGATCGCGCTGACCGTTTTGTTCTTTTTAATTCCGGGACTGTATTTAGGGCGAGGCGTACTTGCTTATGCTGTGATTGTTGCGTTTTTATCGGTTTTAGTGATTCGTTTGGTCTTTTATTGGGTGGTCGATTTAGCCAATCTTGGTCGCAATGTTGTGATATTGGGAGCAGGACATCAAGCTGCAGAAATTATCGAGCGTTTAAGTAGCTTAGACCAAGCGCGTAGTTTTAAGCTGATTGGTTGTGTTCCTTCAGGGGCAGAAGAAGTGGTCGTTGGCGCTGATCAACTGCTTCCTGTGCCGGCAAATTGGCTGAGCTTTGTGAAAGCGCATAATGTGACAGAGATAGTTGTTGCGCCAGATGAACGTCGTCGTACTGAGGGTGGTGGTGTTCCTGTTGATGAATTGCTTGACTGCAAGCTATCAGGTGTGAGTGTGAAAGAGCCTCTGGAGTTTTTGGAGCGAGAAATGACGCGCCTAGAAATCTCTATGTTACGTCCAGGTTGGGCTTTATATTCCAATGGCTTTACTTATTCTCAAGCGCGAGACATCGTAAAGCGCATTTTTGATCTAAGTATTGCTCTGTTCATATTGGCGATCATGTGGCCATTTATGTTGCTTACAGCTTTAGCGGTGGCTTTGGAATCTGGCTTTCCTGTTCTCTACTCTCAAAAACGCGTGGGTTATAACGGTAAAGAGTTCTCCATCTACAAGTTTCGCAGTATGCGCCAAGATGCTGAAAAAGGCGGCAAAGCAGTTTGGGCGCAGAAGAATGATTCGCGAGTGACAAAAGTAGGCGCGTTTATTCGCAATACGCGTCTAGATGAACTGCCGCAGCTATGGAATGTAATTACCGGTGATATGAGTTTTGTTGGGCCGCGACCTGAGCGTCCTGAGTTCGTTACAGATTTAAAAGAGCAAATTCCGTTTTACGATGCTCGCCATAAAGTTAAACCGGGCTTGATGGGCTGGGCGCAGCTTAAGTATCCATACGGCGCATCTGTGCAAGACGCAAGAAATAAGCTCAAATACGATTTGTACTATGTGAAGAACCATAGCTTTTTTATGGATGTGTTAATCGTCATTCAGACGGTTGAAGTGGTGTTGCTTGGAAAAGGTGTGCATTAGAAATATTGGGGTCAGAGTACTTTTACTCTGACCCCTTTCTATGTATTGCGGTACACTTAAAAGAATGAGAGTTGAAGGACCAAAGTATGTTTAAGCGAGTAGTGTCTAAAGTGGCGGTTTTAACTGCGCTAATGGGGCTGTATGCGTGTAGCTCTGTGAATACAGTTGAAGAGCAACCAGTTGAATCAAGTATCGGTGTCGTTGAAGAGTATTTAATGGGTATCGGCGATGCGGTATCTGTGAATGTTTGGCGGAACCCTGATTTGTCAGTGAACGTGACTGTTCGTCCTGATGGCAAAATCTCTGTACCGTTAGTTGGCGATTTGAAAGTAGATGGTATTAGTACTCGCGAGCTGTCTGCAACGATTGAGGAAAAGCTAGGCGACTTTATTCGAACGCCGAAAGTAACAGTTATTGTTACCAACCCAACGAGTGCGGAGTTTATTCACCGAATTCGTGTGACGGGTGCAGTTGCTCAACAGCGTTCGATTGCCTACCGCAAAGGCATTACCGTGTTAGATGTAATTCTTGAGGCTGGTGGTTTAACGCCATTTGCGAATGGCAATGAAGCAAAGTTGTATCGTCAAACCTCGGAAGGTGCGAAGGTATATCCAATTTACTTAAACGATATTCTTGAAAAAGGTGTGTTGGATTCTAATTACCGCCTATTCCCACAAGACATCATCACCGTACCTGAGCGGGGCTTCTAAGTTCGATGGATTTCGCTCAAATTCTGCAATACGCCAACGTTATCTTTAGAGAGCTTTGGCAACGCAAATTCTCAGTGCTCACAGCCTTCGCGCTTGTGAGCTTTGCTGTTTTAGTGGTGGGTATGTTTTGGCCGTCTAAGTTCGAGACATCTGCCACGATTTACGCTGATAACCAAAACATTTTAGGGCCGTTGCTTGCTGAGCAAGCGAAACAGTCAAAAGTTGAAGATCGTACAAAGGTTGTGCGTGAGAAGCTTTATTCGCCAAGTTTGTTGGCCGTTGTAGCGAAAAAAGTATATGGCGCTAAAACAGAAGAAACGCCCTCTTCAATGGCAAATTATATTAGTACTCTAAGAGCTAAGATAAAAGTCAAATCGATCGGCTCTGGTTACATGTCTATTGGTTTTTCTGCCTCTAGTGCTGATGAAGCCTATCAGGGCTTGAATGCAATTATTGATACCTTTATTCGAACAAGCTCTGATGAGCAGCGAGCAGAAAGCCGTGAAGCATTCCTGTTTATCGACAATCAAGTGAAGCAATACAAAGAGCAGCTTGTATCTGCCGAGAACAAGCTAAAAGAATTTACAGCTCGTAATTTTGATGGGCGTGATACAGATGTCAGCTCGAGTATTCAGCGCTTGAGAAATCAAATCGAGGAACTCAAGATCTCGATTGACGAAGACGAAATTACGCTAAAGGCTTTGCAACAACAGATTTCAAAAGAGTCTGAGTTCGCCGCAACCACCAAAAAAGTCGATGCCTACGCGGTGCGATTAGCCGAATTGGAATCAACATTGTCAAGCTTGTTGCTGACCTACACAGAAGACTATCCAGACGTTATTACACTGCGTTACCAAATTGCCGATTTGAAGCGAGTCATAGAACAGGAAGCCTTTGAACGAGCGATTGCGCAAGAGAATAAAGGCGAGCCTCGTGAGCTCGAAGAGGGCAGTGAGGTCTTGCTTAACCCTCTTTATCAAGAATTGCGCAGCCGTATCTCTCAAGTCGAAACATCTATTCAAGCCAAGCAAAAGCGTTTAACTGTTCTAGATGGTTTGCTAATCAATGAGTTCGATCGCCGTCAGCGTGTCGCTGAGCGTGGCGCAGTAGAAGCGGAGCTTGTACGTGACTACGATGTGACCAAGAAAATTTATGAAGACATGCTCGAGCGTAAAGAGAAGGCCCGTCTCTCAATGACCTTGAATATCGAGGGGCAGGGTGTGACGTATCGAATTCAAGAGCCACCCTTGCCGCCTTTGATGCCCTCTGGTTTACGTTTTATACATTTTGTATTAGTTGGTCCAGTGTTAGGAATATTGTTCGTGATCGGCTTAGCTGTTGCCTATGTACTGCTTGATCCGAGAATCCGCTTTGCATCATCTATTTATGCTATGGATGCACGCGTATTAGCTGTTATTCCTCATGTGAATACACCGCTTACACAGCGTTTGAGACGCAGTGATATGGTCGTTTGTGGAATCTTGGCGCTGGCTATTTTTGCAGCCTATACAGGCTTAGCTGTGGCGTTTCATATGGGAGTGTTACTGTGAGCGAGTTGACCAAAGCGGCTGTATCAGAATCGAATCCACGTATTGATCAAATGGAAGAAGTGGATAAGTTCACTCAACAAGAGTTAGATGAAAGAAAGCTGATTTACCCGGGTATGAATAGCCCTCAAGTGCTTAATATATTTCGGGAGCTAAGAACGCAGTTACTGCAGCATCAAAAAAAGAAAAACTTTGTATGCATGGTTAGTTCTGTGAGCCACGGTGGTGGCGGTAGTTATGTGACGCAGAACCTTGCCTCTGTGTTTGCGCTAGATAAGGCCAAAACTAGCTTGGTTCTAGATGCAAATCTCTACTCGCCGTATGCACAGAACTTGATTTTTGGTGAAGCAGAGATAGGCATTACCGATTACCTTAGCGACCCCGCTATTGGTATTAAAGACATCGTGTATGCGACCGGTGTGCCGCGATTGCGAGCGATTCCTCTTGGATCAAATAGCGAAGGCGCGGCTGAGTATTTCGAGTCAGAAAAAATGCTGTCGTTCATTGATGAAGTGAAACATCGTTATTCTGATCGTTATATTTTTATTGATGCGCCTCCTGTGGCTAGTTCATCTGAAGCGCGTATTTTGGCGGGCATCGTGGATATGGTCGTGATAGTGGTCCCTCATGCGAGAGTGACGAGTGATCAAGTTCAGATAGCGATCGATATCGTTGGCGAAGATAAATTAGCTGGTCTGATATACAACAACTAAAACAAAATTGTTAATTGAGTAGTGATACATGGACATTCAATTTTGCCGCGAACGCGTTTTATCGGGGCTTATTTCCTGTTTTCTTTTGATGGTGTTTGCTAGTCAATCCCATGCGACAGAGGCAGCGGGCGCGATTGGCTCCCGAATCGAACATACGGACAACGTTCGACGCACAAACACTAATGCCGAAACCGATGTTATTCAAACAACGTACGCCGAACTAGGTGTTGAAGAAGTACGAAAGCGTTTTAAAGCGGATGCAACCCTCAAGTTACAAAATGAGCATTACTACGAAGGCACATACGAAGACGAAACCTCACTGACCTCCGGCTTTGGCTTATTTACGGTTGATTTGGTTGAGGACTTTCTTGAGTGGCAGGCCACGTTTTCGCGTACCGATGTTGTCTCCGATACGAGTCAAGACGAGAACCCCGATACGCGTGAGTTCAGGAATATTTTTCGAACCGGTCCAACCATTAACTATGCGGTGTCACGCCTAACAAATATTCTCTTGCGCGGGAATTATGTTCGCGTTGATAACTCGGAAGACGATGCAGATGATAACCAACGTGCAGAAGGTTCGGCGTCTGTTTCGCATCAAATTAATCGCCTCACCTCTGTTAGCCTCAATACCCGCTATTCTGAGGTGCTCGAAAGTGACAGTGACGAAGAGATCAGTAATGGCTCGGTGTCTTTAGCGTTATCACGAGCTTACGTTGATGGGCTTTTAAAAATAGATATTGGTCAGCAAGAGGTTGAGTCCGATGATGGTACCGTTGCCGAATCTGAGACAGGCGTTTTTGTAGATGTGCAGCTCACTCGTCAGGCCTTTCTCTGGCATAATTTTGACTTAAATTATAACCATTCAATTTCTGATACATCGATTGGTTTCGAAGACGACGAAACCGGTAACAGGCTTGATATTGACCCCGTTCAAGCAACCACCACAACTGATATCGAAACGAGGTCGCGTTTTAACTTTAATGCCTCTCGGGACGCTGATGCGTTCACCTATGACATAGGGCTGATTTACGAAGAAAGCCATTTCAAGCTGCAAGACTTCACTGAGCGTTATCGTGGCGCCTTGATTGGCTTCTCTCCGAAACTCTATTCTCGGCTCATCCCTCGCTTTGAATATGAATATGCGCGTGAAAGCTTCGGTTTAATCAAAGGCCTGGGTGTTGATACAACGCATATCGTAACCGCATCCTTAAAATATCAGTTAGTTGAAGAACTATATGCAGACAGTTTTGTCACTTACGAAACAAGAACAAACGACACTGTCGAGCGCAGAGAATTTGACGAGTTGAGTGTTGGTGTTGGTTTGCGTTGGGAGTTTTTGTAATGCCTAAAATTACCAATGCGCTAACTATTGATGTCGAAGACTACTTTCACGTTGCCGCGCTGAAATCGCAAATACCTGTTGATTCGTGGAAAGATCGAGAATGTAGGGTTGAGCGCAACGTCGATATCTTGCTTCAAATGTTTGATGACGCAGACCTTACCGCGACATTTTTTACCCTAGGTTGGGTTGCAGATCATTACCCGCGCGTCGTAGAGAAAATTGCGAAACAAGGGCATGAAGTTGCAAGCCATGGGTATAGTCATCAACTTATCTATAATCAAAGCCCTGACGTGTTTCGAGAAGAAACCTTCAAATCAAAACAGATCTTAGAAGATATTATTCAAGCGCCGGTTCGTGGATACCGAGCGGCTAGTTATTCAGTAACAGAAAAATCACTTTGGGCGATCGACACCTTAGTTGAAGCAGGATTTGAATACGATTCGAGTATTTTTCCTGTCAGGCACGATCTCTACGGTATCCCAGATTTTCCTCAGCAGCCGCATGTATATAAAGGTTCTGAGAAAGGGGATATTGTTGAATTTCCGATTAGCTCTGTAAAAATGGCAGGCTATCAATTGCCTATCGCTGGTGGCGGATATTTTCGATTATTCCCGTATTGGTTTACCAAGTTTGGGCTAGGTAAAATCAATCGCGAAGGAAATGCATTTATGTTTTATCTGCATCCTTGGGAGGTTGATCCTGATCAGCCGCGTGTTCCTGGGGTTGGCTGGAAATCAACATTCAGGCATTACAACAATCTCGATAAATGCCAAGGGCGTTTAGCGCAACTGTTGAAAGATTTTAAATTCGATAGCATGGAAAATGTGCTGATCGAGAAGGGCTTACTTACAAAACGGGGTCAGAGCCATAGTTTCCACTTTGACCACAATGTTGGCAATACTGAGCTTAGCCAAACTTCTAATGAGGAATCGAAATAATGGAATTCCTATTCTGGCTATGCGCTTTTCTTGTCGTCTATATCTACTTGGGATATCCGGTTGTAATCAAATTGATCGCAGGGCGGGGGAATCCAATTTCTAAAGATGAGAGCTTCGAACCAAAAGTCTCTATTCTCATTGCCGCATTTAATGAAGAGAAAGATATCGCTGACACGATCAATAATAAGCTTGCTTTAGATTATCCAAACGACAAGCTAGAGATTATTGTTGTATCAGATGAATCCGAAGATCGTACTGATGAGATTGTTCAAGAGCTAGCAGAAAAACAAAGGGGTCAGACACCGCTTGCGGGCTCTGACCCCAGTTTGAAACATTCTGGCGGTGTATCGATCCGATTAGTTCGCCAAACACCTCGTGCCGGAAAAACCTCAGGCCTTAATCTCATTGCTCCTCAAGCAACAGGAGACATACTGGTCTTTTCTGATGCGAATTCGCTTTACGCGCCTGATGCTCTACGAAAAATCGTGGCAAATTTTGCGGATGCAGAGGTAGGTTATGTCACCGGAAAAATGGTCTACGTGACTGGTGACGGTTCGCTCGTAGGTGACGGCTGTTCTAGCTATATGAAGTATGAAAATTATCTGCGCGAACAAGAAACGAAAGTTGGCTCAGTTGTTGGGGTTGATGGTGGGATCGACGCTATTCGATCATCTTTGTTTGAACAGCTTCGTCCTGATCAGTTGCCTGATTTTGTCCAACCATTAAAGGTGACCGAAAAAGGCTATCGCGTTGTCTACGAAGAGCAAGCACTGCTCAAAGAAGAAGCACTGGATGACTCAGGGCGCGAATATAATATGCGTGTTCGGGTATCACTTAGAGCGCTTTGGGCAATGCACGATATGCGAACCTTGTTTAACCCATTTAAACATGGGGTCTTTGCATTCCAGATGCTATCGCACAAGTTACTTCGGTATTTGGCATTTATACCTTTGCTAGTTTGTTTTTTTAGTAACGTTGCACTCCTTTCAGCTTCTCCGTTTTATTTGTTAACTTTGCTTATTCAAGTGATGTTCTATGCCTTGGCGTTTTTTGGAAAGCTAAGAATGAGTGATGAACGTGCGCCGGTTTATCTGACCCTTCCTTATTATTTTACTTTGCTTAATGTAGCTTGTGCGCATGCAACATGGCGTTATTTGAAGGGTGAGAAACAAGTGATTTGGAAGCCAAGGGCGGGTTAGTGGATAAGATCGAGCCGACAATTAAAGTATTGCACCTTATTGATAGCGGTGGCCTTTATGGTGCCGAGAAAATGTTACTAACGCTTTGTAGCGAGCAAATTAAACAAGGACTTCAATCGACTATTCTAAGTTGCGGCACAGTCAATGAAGAACCAAAAGCTATTGAGCTAGAAGCTAAAAAACTAGGTATTGATGTTATTCTGTGGCGGATGAAGTCGGGCTTGAATCGCCCTGGTATGCATGACATTTGGAAGTTGATTGTCGAAGAAGGTTTTACTCTTCTTCATTCGCACGGGTATAAGTTTAATGTATTACTCGCTTTAACTCGGCACAGTTATCCTCAAGTAAAAGTTGTTGCCACTGTGCATGGGTATACAACCCCTAAGCGCTTTTCCAAAGGCTGGATATACCAATGGGCTGATAAGCTGCTGCTTATTCGACTGGATGCCATTATTTACGTCAATCAATTTGTAGGCATGCCTTCGTTCTTAAAAGCATTATATGGCAATAAGCTTGCGTTTATTTCTAATGGTATTGCCATAGATGAAAGTGCAAGAGAGTTTGCCGAAGCAAGAGATTACTCAAAGACCATTTCAAAACTGCTTATCGTTGGGCGCTTGTCCCCAGAGAAGGGGCATCTCTTCGCCTTACAGGCATTATCTGCGTTATTAGGTGGTGAAAATAACAATACGCCGTATACCTTGACGATTGCCGGTGATGGCCCGTTGCGAGAAGACTTAGAGCACACCGTTACTGCGCTAGGGCTAGAGCAGGCAGTCAAGTTTCTAGGCTTTGTGGAAGATGTTGAGTCGTTATACAAAGAACATGACGCTCTCTTAATTCCTTCGTTAACAGAAGGGTTACCGATTACGCTTCTTGAAGCTGTGAAAAACGGGGTGCCAGTGTTTGCTTCGCCAGTGGGTGGCATACCGAATTTTTTTGACGAGCGAGCAAGGCTGCTCTTATTAGACAGTGATAGGGCTCGGTCTATTGTTAAACTCGTTTATGAGTGGCAGGAACTTACGGTGGATAAAAAACGCGAGATAACCAACGCACTACTCAAAAAATTGAATCAAGAATACAGTTTAGCCGCGATGACAAGCGGGTACGCTGACGTTTATAAAGAGAGTTATTCATGTCTTTAGTTCCAAGTGCAGTATGGATAACTTGGGAGCATCAAGTTAGAAACCGCTCCTTAAGTAAGCTGCTTGGTGTTCCGCTTCACGAAATAGTGATTAATGGGCGTAATCCCATTGCTCGTTATTGGCTATCAGCAGTTAAAACCCTAGCGATTATTCGGTCAGAAAAGCCTAAAGCCGTTTTCCATCAGAACCCATCGATATTTCTTGGGGCTTTTTTGATACTACTTCGTGTTTTTTATCGCTTTAAGTTAATTACAGATACGCATAATGCAGGGATACTGCCTGCCGAAGGGCGATATGCGTTACTTAACGCCATTGGTAAATTTGTAACTAAGCGTACTGATGTAGCTATCGTGCATAACCAGTTGATCGCTAATAATGTTAAAGAGTGGGGTGTAAAGCCTTTCATCTTGCCGGACCCCCTTCCTGACATGAGCCTACAAAGCGCAACCGAAGGCGAACACCTAAAAGTAAAAGATAACGAGGTTGTATTTGTCTGTCGGTGGTCTGCCGATGAACCTTATGAAGCGGTTTTTGAGGCTGCTCAACTATTAGTTGAGCAAAATAGCGATGTGCATATAACAATTACTGGGCGGCCACCTGAGCACATCAAACACAAACAGTTACCAAGTAATATCACTCTAAGTGGTTTTTTAAGTGACGATGAGTACAGACGAACTCTTAAACAGACTGCTGTGTTGCTTGTATTAACTAATAGAACTAACTCTTTAAACTGCGGAGCTTATGAGGCGTTAGCCTTAGGCAAACCATGTATCTTATTTGATACTGAGTTACTGAGGAAGTTTTTTGGAGAAAGTTTCGTATTCTCCAAACTAAACGGGAATTGTTTAGCAAGGGTGATTTTAGGTTCTCTTGACGAGCTTTCTAAGCGAAGGGTGCTGATGGTTTCAGCAAGAGAGCAGTATGAGTTGGAATATGGTGCTCGGGTAATCAATCTTGAGTCTAAAATTAAGAGTTTGATTAGCTTGGCGTAAGGTTTGAGGGCGTTAGTCGAGGGAAAACAATGATTACTTCCCCAACGGTTGTAATCATTGCTTGGTCGTCAGTATGTGTTTCTTAAATGCTAGGGCGCGCTTGATGCGCCGAAGTTTTGTGGGGGTTTCGCCGTCGCTATAGTTACTAACTTGAAGCCCTCTGCATTATGATTTCCTTCGTTATCAAATATATAAGCATAAACGTTCTCTGCATCGGCAAGTGAACCACGCCTATACTCTAGTGTAATTTTTCCGTTGGCCCATTCGCGTGGTATTTGAATTTCCCACTTTGTGCAATCTTCATATGTTGCTTGGTCACACAGTATAACTCTGTGCCAAGTGTCGTCGATATAGAGTGAGTCGTAGTAAACATTTGAGCCTGGCTGAGCGCCATTGGATACTTGGCTCTGGTATATACGGTAATAGGGAGTTGGATGCTCATCTGTTATTGAAATAAAGTTAGTCTCTACTTCACGAACTCCATTGATTGTGAACTCAAAATGTCCATTATCTTGATTAAGGGATGACGACTGATAGGCAAGCTCTTGGGTTTGCCATGCTTCTGGAGTTTGGTATAGCTTGTGAGTCATATAAGATGACCAGAAGGTTTTATCCGTATATTCGTGGTTGAAATTGAAATGACTCCCGTCTCTCCCTTGTGCTACAGGGTAACTGTTGTTTTTCTCGCCCCACATCCTTACCGTTTTGTAGTTAAAGGTCCTGAAAGTTCCGGTAGGATAGGCTTCACTCCCTTCCGCATTGATAAAACTAGCGCCAGTATTCGTTTTCATAGTTTCGCCGTAGATGAAATCAATGGGTGGCGAAGAGTTAATGCTTCCCTCTGTGTCCGTATAATTGATCCATGTTGTAGATGCGCTATTTTCAGAGTAGCTCTCATCGAATTGTAGTATTTTCCCCGTAGCTCCAGATGTCAATCCCGTCACCACGTCACCAGCAGTTAGTGTTCCATCGATATGATTGACTCTAGTTCGTATTGCTTGTTTTTTTGTGACATCAAAATCTTCATACAGTTTTCGATACATAAAAAGTGTGTCGCTATTAAAGTCTACTCGACCTAAAGCCGCTCCCGTAACTGTTCCATGGTCAAAAGAGTAGGATGAGTTAGACCCTAAGCTAGTTATGGCTGTGTTATGTGTTCCTTGAAAGTTACCGTTCCAAGTAGTTCTCGATATCGGGTTAGGCGCCTCTCCTTCATCCGCATGCCACCACAGCAGTGGAGTGGGGTTTGATTTCTCTGAAAAGTTACTTCCCTGAATGATTAGCTTAGACCTATCTTGTTCGTCTAAGTATGCTTCGCTTATATCTGGGTTGGCATGACCGATCGCAGCAATGCTGCCTAAATTCATATAGATGAGGTATCTTAGTGTTTTTCCGTACAATGTTTTTGACTTCATGACATTTCTTCCAAATACTGCAATAAATAAACTCTGCTCTTAATTATAACAATAGTAGAATAAGTGCTTTACTAAAGTCATTGTGATCCATAATTATAAATTTGTGCGATAGTGGGCATTAGAAATGAGCAGCAAAGTAAGTGTCGTCATCCCTGCATATAACAGGGCGTCATATATCAACCAAACGGTCGATTCAGTTTTAAATCAAACATATCAAAATATTGAACTGATTGTTGTAGATGATGCATCAACGGATGGTACATTTGAAAAACTGCAATCCTATGGCGAAAAAATTACGTTATTAACGCACGAAGGACATCAAAATAAAGGGCAAGCAGCGTCTATTAATTTAGGCTTGGCGAAAGCTTCTGGTGACTACTTTGCTATTTTAGATAGTGATGATTTTTGGGAGCTTAACAAACTTGATATTCAAGTAGACTTTTTAGATAAAAACCCTGATATAGGCTTAGTCTACTGTAATGGTTATGGGGTAGATTCAAACGGTAAGCGATATTACGATTTTTACGATAAAGATCCTTGTGAGCAAAACGACCCCAACCGTGTGTTGTTAGATTGCTATATCCTGCTTCCTCAAAACTCGCTTGTTCGCAAAGAAGTATACAACCAAGCTGGCTTCTTTAATGAGGAGTATCGATCAGCGCAAGACCACGATATGCTCATCCGTATTGCTGAAGTGACTAAGTTTGCTTACCTGCCTGATTATGTTTTTAACTATCGACGACATGAAAATTCTATCTCGGTTCAAAACCAAGATGTGCGCTGGAATACAGGCTTTAAGATTTTAGAACAAGCAGCCAAACGTTACCCTTATAAAAAAAGCACGCTACGCAAGCGCAGGGCTGTATTGAATTATCGTTTAGGTATGGTATTGGTGAAAAAACAAGAATATGTGTCTGGTTTAGTGCATCTGTTTAAGAGCTTTATATATGACCCGATACGTGCATTAAAAGTATTAACGGGTGTAGAAAAAGCTAATTAGCTCGTGATTGTGGGTAATTTTTTTGGGCTTATGATTGCTAGATAAACATAGTAGTTTGATAATTCGCTCTGCAAGCAATTAATAAGAAGTCGCAATGGATCGCATTAAAGTTCTCTATATCGTTGATAGTTATACAAACCCTTACGCTGGCACAGAGGGACAGTTATATAAACTTATTTCGCAGTTAGATAGCGATAAGTTTGAGCCACACCTGCTCGTATTTAACCCCTCCCAATATATTAATGATAATGGTTTTCCGTGTGATGTGACGGTATTAGGTTGTTCAAAGCTTTCTTCTCTTAATACTTGGGTTAGTTTATATAAGTGCTTAAAACAGAAAAGTCGTGGTGGTTTTAAGTTAGCGCACATCTTCTTTAACGACCCCTCTATTATTGCCCCACCTTTATTGAAGTTATTAGGCTTTAAAGCCATTCTTTCTCGCCGTGACATGGGCTACTGGTATACCCCAGCTTACTTAACGCTGTTGCGTTTGAATGCAAAGTTGATTGATTCCGCTATCGTAAATAGTAAGGCAGTAAAAAATATTACCTGCCAGGCAGAGTGGATAAAGCCAAGCAAAGTGCATGTTATTTATAACGGGTATGCGCATCAAGAAATTAACCCAGCTGAGCAAATAAGCCTAAGGCAAAGTAATGACGAGGTAATACTGGGCATTGTCGCCAATATTCGACCTATAAAACGTATGCAAGATGCCGTTATGGCGACTGCTAACTTAAACCAGCAAGGCTTAAATGTACGCTTAGTGATTGTGGGCGGTGGTGATCCGACAGAGTTAAAGGCTTTAGCTAAAAGCTTGAACATACAGCACAAAGTAGACTTTGCAGGCAGCCAACAAAACGCATCAAGGTATATACAAGGGTTTGATATTTGTATGCTGAACTCAGAATCTGAAGGCTTCTCGAACGCCATTATTGAATATATGCAGCATGGCAAACCAGTCGTGTGTTCGGCCGTTGGCGGTAATCCAGAAATTATCGATGATGGTGCCGTAGGTTACTTATATCCCATGGGGGATGTTGGTGTGTTAATTGAACACTTAAGGGTATTGTGTGAATCAACAGCAACGCGACTGCAGTTTGGGGAAAAAGGCCAAGCAAAGGTGGCTAGTTTGTATGGTGTGCATCATATGCTCAAACAACACGAAACTATTTATCAGGAATTGATGACTTAGACTTTTTTGTTTAAGTATAAATAGAACAATAAATAATGATTTCTAAATCCCAAATAATTAAAACATTCGGCCCTCTGGGTTTATACGCCCTAATACGCTGGTTAATGCGTAAAAGCCCGCGTATTGTTATGTTTCATCGCTTTTCTGCTGAGCCAAAACAGCACTGTGTGTCGTCTGCCGAATTCGAAAAACAAATAATCTACTTAAACAAACGCTTTAACATACTTCCACTGTCGCAACTAAGACAGAGCAAAGAGCAAGGCAAACCACTACCAAATAACGCGATTGTGCTTACTGTTGATGATGGTTACCGTGACTTTTACGAAGTAGCCTATCCTGTATTAAAAAAACACGGTGTACCCGCAACGCTATACGTGACGACAGGTTTTGTTAACGAAGAGCTGTGGCTATGGCCAGACCAAATTACCTGGCTTTTAAATAACGTAAGCGAAGTGAATAAAACCATTGCCTTAGGTGAGCAAACGTCCAAAAACATCGAAATAAACACCATTGATGACTCAAGTCGTCAGCAAATATGGTCGCAAGTAATAGCATATTTACTATCGGTAGACGACAAAACAAAACACACATGGATAGCTTACTTTGCAGAGCAAC
Source organism: Oleiphilus sp. HI0125 (assembly GCF_001635355.1). Lineage (NCBI taxonomy): Bacteria > Pseudomonadati > Pseudomonadota > Gammaproteobacteria > Oceanospirillales > Oleiphilaceae > Oleiphilus > Oleiphilus sp. HI0125. Next base: position 24,346 of record NZ_LWGF01001011.1, on the reverse strand, counting down.
TTGGTAGGCCGCTACCTAAAACGACTCCCGATGAATATGCAGCGTGCACGTGGCAACAGCTTGTAGAGATGCAACAAAACGGCATCGAGATTGGCGGCCATACCCATACACACCCTTCGCTTGGGCAAGTTAGTAATGAGCAGTTGCATACTGAACTTCACACTTGTATGCGCTTTTTAGATGAAAAACTGGGCAAGGTAGATAGAGACTTTTGCTTCCCTAATGGACAACCAAATGACTACAACAAAAAAGTAAAACAAGTGACGCAAGAAGTGGGTTTTAAGTCCTCTGTTACGGCTTTTTATGATTCCAAAGGTACGCAAGACCTATTCGAAATGCGTCGACATACCGCATCAGAAGATTGGTTTCAGTTTTGTAAATCATTCAATGGTGTTGAGGCCTTTATGGCGGAGAAAACCGGTGCGCATAACAAAGTGGAAGGTGAACTTTGTTGAGTGATACTAGTTTGCATGACGCGTCGCTTAAAGGTAAGGGCAACACTTCTACAGGCTTTAGCAACCCTAAATCGCAAAACCAAGAAAAGCCAATTGACCCTGTTAGTAGCTTTACCTTTGGCTTGTTTATTTTTTTCAATATCGACTTTTTCTTGCATTTAAGCGCAAGAATACCTGGGTATGGTGTTATTCGACCAACATTAATAATGGTATTGTTGCTAACGTTTTTGTTATTTTCTCAAAAAGATAAATTTAAAGATATATATCAAACGGAGCCATATAAGCGAATAAAGTGGTTAATTATCTATTTGGCTCTAAGTTTTTTTTTGGTGCGCTGGCCGGGCAGTGCGCTAAATAACCTTCCTGATTTTGTGAAAGCTGTTTGTTTTTTCTTTTTTACGGCAATGATTGTTGATACCGAAAGGCGCTTAAAAAAATTCTTATTGGTGTTCATCATCCTGCAATTAGTCCGAGTATATGAGCCTCTATATTTGAATTTAACCCAAGGCTATTGGGGAGATAAAACACACCTAGGGGGAGGTGAATTTGCGGAGCGTTTGTCGGGTGCTCCTTCTGATGTCATTAATCCTAATGGGCTAGGTTTTGTAATTGCAACGATAGTACCTTTTTTATATTACCTACTATGGGGCGCACGCTTTAAAGCGAAGGTGTTATTTTTAATACTACTGCCGCCTATTTTATATACCCTTATTTTAACTATGTCTCGTGGTGCCTTACTTGCATTGTTAGTTGTTGGTTGGATGGTGTTTTGGGCGTCTAAATATAAGTTCCTGTTAATTCTGGCGGCCATAGGGGTGGCAATGGCGGGGTGGTCGGTTATGAGTGATGTGCAAAAAGACCGCTATTTATCGTTAGTGTCATCTAATACTGCTAGTGAGGGGGCTGCTAAAACAGCCGATGGTCGATTACGTGGCATGATAAATGAAATGGTTTTAGGGCTGACTACGCGGCCAGTTTTAGGGAATGGACTCGGAACAACGTCTGAAACTAAAACCCATGAGTGGGGAAAAGCACAAGCATCCCATAATCTTTATGCTGAATTATTGATAGAAGTTGGTGCTATAGGGATGTTTTTTTTCTTAGGCTATTTAGCCGGTTTAAGGCGGTACTTAGTATCTTTGATTGACCGTTTACAGGGTACAGAGTTTAGGGGGGCGGATGTGTTTTTTTGGCAGAATTTGAGTTATACCCTAATAGCCGTGTTTTGGATGTATGCAGTGTATAGTGTGAATTATTATGGTTTGTCAGTTTATTATTGGTACCTTTTTGGTGGCTTAGTGCTAAGTGTTAATCGGATATTAACTAGGGAAGTATTGAGCAGTGGGAGATAAGAAGCGAGTTTTGGTGATAGCACGTTGGCCAGTAGGTGGTATTCGGACCTACTTTCGGTATATTTATTCCTTGGAAGCTTTTAACGATTACCACTTTACTTTTGTGATGCCAGATATCGATGACGTGAAAGGGCTGCTAAGTAATAACTTACCAGTAGCTAAGCTTAGTTTTGTTGATTCAAGTGAGATAGGTCTTCTTAAAGCTATATATAAAACCATGAGGACGCAAAAGTTTGATGTGATTCACTCGCATGGCTATACGGCAGGATTAGCGGCTTCAGCCTTTCGCTTTATGTTTGGCACACCTCATTTATTAACACTTCATGAAGTGCTTAACGAGGTACAGTTTAAAGGCGGCAGAGGTTCATTATTAAAGTTAGTACTTTCGTTGTTATTTAAAAGTGTGAGCAAGTTAATGCCAGTAGGGCAAGATGCCGCTGACAACTTGTTGCAGCTCTACCCGAGTACAAAACCCAAAGTATTCCCTGTTCGCAATGGGATACCAACACAGTATTTTTATGATGGAACGGCAAGAGATATAAAGTCAGAAATTGGGGTAGTCGATAGCTGCTTTTTGATTGGTTTTTTTGGCCGGTTTATGGAACCGAAGGGCTTTCCGTATTTGGTGGATGCTGTTGAAATATTGTCACAAGACTCTTCTGCCGTGAATTTTAAAGTCGTTTGTTTTGGTTGGGGTGGTTTCATACGAGAAGAACAGGCAGATATAAGAAACCGAGGTCTAGAAGAGCATTTTATATTTATGCCGCAAACGAATGATATGCCTTCGGCAATCAAGGGCGTTGATTTGGTCACTATGCCAAGTTTATGGGAGGCGTGTCCTTTGCTACCTATGGAGGTATTGAGCGCGGGTGTGCCTATTGTAGGTACGTCATGTGTAGGTTCGAAAGAAATTTTTGAAGGTACCCCTGCTAGGGTGGTTGAACCCCGTGATGCAGCAGCCTTGGCCGAACAAATAAAACAAGAAATGCTTAACCCGACTAAACAAGAGTTTAAGCATTACGCAGCAGTGGCAGTAGAAAACTTTTCAAACGAGAGATCTGCTGATGGTTTAAGGTTGTTGTACGAGAGCATGTTCAAATAATGAGATGTAACTAAGGTAAAAAGGGATATTTCTAGACTTGGGCTCGAGTACTCTTGTGTTGTTGACTAGCCGCATAGGCCTTCATTACGGGCGACAATATTGTTTCTAACTTTAATAACCGTTGAATAAGAATAGCCCCCAGTAAAATTTAAATTTTAATCATAATTAGGTAGTGGTAGATGCAGCTGTGTAATAGTAAATTGCGCGATAGTTTACGGAGTAAGACTACGTGAAGGATAGCAGCCCTAACAGCATACTCTTGTCGGTAATCATTCCAGTATACAACACTCAACAATTTTTAAGTCGTTGCTTCGACTCTCTGATTCCAAGCTTGATTTCTTCACATTTTAAGTCTGAGGTCATCGTTGTTAATGATGGAAGTACTGATGAGTCGTTAAGTGAGATTGCGGCCTATAAAGATAAATATCCGCAGCTTTTAACCGTAATCGACCAAAAAAATGGCGGCTTGTCTGCGGCTCGTAATTCAGGGGTTAGTGTAGCCCGTGGGCGCTATATTTGGTTTGTCGACTCGGATGATCTTGCTGAGTCAGAAGGCGTGCCAAAGATCTTAGATCTACTTTCTTCGGTAGATGCAGACTATTTTACGATAAATGCGGCTAGAGTAGATGAAAATAATAATATCTGTGGGGGGTTTTCACTGTCTGATCATGAGTCTTCTAAAGTTGAGGAATTCGATTTTAGTTACCCTGTAATGGCTGGGAAGTTTAAGAAACACATGGTGTGGATGAGGATATACTCACGGGAGTTTATTAGCGGTTTAGAGTTCCCCTTAGGTATAACGCATGAAGATATTCATTTTGATATTAAAGTACTGTCTTTAAAGCCTAGGATATACCACACCGGTATTTTGGGTTATCGACACTACTTCGACAACCCTGACTCAATTACTAATAATATGAATGAAAAGAAGTTCCGTTCAACTCTTTGGGTCTATCAGGATCTTAAAAAGTGGATTGAGTCCCGTAATGAGGATAGTGTTGTTGATGTGTTTCGAACGGTAATGTTTATTTCTTTATTACGTGGGCAATACTACATATTTAGCGGGGAATTAAACTTTAAAGCTAAATTTAAACTTGCTAAGGCATTCCAAGTTGCACAGAAAAATATAGTTAAAGACCTGAAGTTACCTCAAACCATATACAAAAAAGAGCAGATTTACGCGTGGTTATTAAAGGCAGGACTACATAAGTTAGCACTGTTTTTTATTGTATTAACGGCTTAGATTTTCGTCTTTTATTCCGCTATTGATTTAATAAGAGTATTTATGTCGGTACTAAGAAGGAATCTTAGTTCAAATATGTTGTTGCTTATCATTCAAATGGTAACAACATTCTTGATGACCCCAATTTTCATTAGAAGCCTAGGTAACCATGACTATGGCGTATGGGAGTTAGTCGGTTCTATCGTGGGTTATATGAGTATTTTAGACTTGGGGTTAAGCCCTGCTATTGCCCGCTATGTGGCAAAGCATAATGCTGATCGAAATTTAGATGCGCTACAGAAAGTTTATAGCTCTAGTTTCGTCTTGCTGGGCGTAATTGGCTTAGTATTAGGTCTTAGCTTAATTACTTTTGGTTACTTTTGGCCTGAGTATGCAGCAGCTGAAGGTGACGATAATTATAAAAAATATCAAATACTTTTTCTGGTTATAGGGCTGCAGTTAATTTACATATTTCCTGGGATAGTTCTGGTATCTGTGCTGGAGGGGACGCAGTTATATAATGTAAAGAACAATATCGTTGTTATAAACTCTATTGTTGCTCTCCCCGTTCTTTACTTTTTGATCAATGAGAAGAACGCGCTGTTATTATTAGCTATAAGCGGGTTTTTATTTCAGCTAGTTAAATATGTTTATTATTTTTGGTATGTTGAAAGCCGGTTAGGTTATAGGTTACTTAGTCGACACAATGTATCAGTACCAACGTTGAAAACTCTATTAACATTCAGTTTTAAGTCATTTATACAAGGGACATCTCATCGTGTTAGTCAATATGCGGATAACTTTATTATTGCTGCATTTGTAGGGACTGCGCATATCGTTTTTTATTCTTTAGCAAACGCCTTGTTAAGACAGGTGTCAATGTTGGTAGCGAATATTACTTCAGTATTTTTACCATACTTTACTGATAAGTTTGTTAAGAGCGATCAACAAGGGTTGACTGATTCATATATGTCCGCAACCAAGATGACCAGTGGCCTTATAATCTTTGCATTATGCGGGATTTCTGTTCTTGGGGATAACTTTATTTCCTTGTGGGTTGGGCCTAGTTATGCGGAACAGAGTTACTTAGTTCTTCAAGTGTTGGTTATATATTCTTTTGCTTATTTGTTTAACCCTTTTGATAACAGGTTAGTAACTGCGTTAAATGTGCACGGGAAATTCGCAAAGATCGCGATTCTTGAATCGGCACTGAACGTTGTGTTGAGCTTGGTGTTAGTCCAGGTCTTGGGGCTTGTGGGTGTGGCGTTAGGTACTCTTCTTGCGGTTATTGTAGGGAAAACATTAAAAACGATGCATTGTGCAAGAGTACTGGATGTAGGCCTCGTGAAATTTGTTTTTGAACCGCTACTTCCAAATATTCTCCCATGTCTTATTTCGTTGTTATTGTTGTTGGTTTTGGACAGTTCGGTAAACTCGTTTATACAGTTGTTTGTTGTGGTTGTTGTAACTAGTGTTATATGGTTTTTTATCACTTTGTTCTTTGCTTTAAGCGCGACGGAAAAGCGTTATGTAATCGACCTACTTTTGAGAAAGAGAATCGCTGATTAGGTGATTAAGATTGCTTTAAGTCTGGCTGGCAGTTCAGCGTGCTCATACAAAAAGGTGCCAAATGATAAAAGTTTCTGTTGTTATGCCGACTTATAATCGAGCGGATTTAGTTGGTCGGGCAGTTGAGAGTGTACTTAACCAAACATTCCACGATTTTGAATTAATTGTTGTTGATGATGGTTCATCTGACTCTACTCGAGATGTGCTAAATAAGTACAACGAAGATAAGCGCTTCCGTTACATTTTTCAGGAAAACCAGGGACAATCAGTTGCTCGTAACAAAGCAATCGAGTTAGCTAGTGGCATGTATCTAGCTTTTTTAGACTCTGATAATTATTGGCCCTTAGATCGTCTTGAAAAATCTGTTCCCTGCATTGAGTCGTTAGGTATGGATTATGCTCTCGTATATGGTGATGGCTATTCGGTTGATCTCGATGAAAAGATAATAGGTAGTTCTGATCGCAAGGGGCATCCGGATAGTTGTTTGTATGATTTACTGCTAAATAATTTTGTTGGTATGAATGCAGTTTTAGTTCGTACAGAACAGGTAAAGGCGCTAGGCGCTTTTGATGAAACAATGCGTTCAGGTGAAGATTATGACCTGTGGTTGAGAGTAGCTATTGAACACAAGTTTAAATTCATACCAGAAAAGCTTTGTTATTACTTAGTCGAAGGGGATCGAGTTTCAAATAATTTTGAAGGCGTAATGGCTAATAATGAACGAAGTATTGAAAGGGTGTTTCAGCATATGGATAGCCCAATTAATGAGAGGAAAAAACGAAATATTTGGTCACGTTTTTTCAATAGAAAAGGGCGTTATTTTTCTCAGAACCGGCAGAAAACTAGTGCAATGCGGTGCTATTTGCGTGCGTTATCTTACACTCCACTCAGTTTTAATGTTTGGCGGTCAATTCTTGCGTTGGTTAAATAATTTTATTTCGGTGCAATATTAAGAACAGGGCTTCCATCGCTCTTTATTTAGTTTTGGAAATATATTCCATTTTCTAAGCTTTGTTTCAATTGTTAGGTGGTAGACCAGCCTATATTCATCATGACGCTGCAACCTATTTCGAATAGATGAGAAGTTTTGAACGCCAGCGAAGCCACAGAGCCACTCTTTTCCTTCTCGTTTGGCTAAATCACTAATATGTGAACTTATGATTTGTTGGAGTTTATGTCCTCGTAGGCTTGGTGAGACATAGCTTCGATGTATAACTCCTATTCCGTGTCTACTATCCATGAACTTACCAACTGTTTGAAGTAGGCGGTTATTCTCTTGCCCTAACCACGACATAGCTTTAAATTCGTTGTCATTAGCAACAACAATACATTTATCACCTCGTTTTTTCGCATTATCCAGTTCAGTTTTGGCATCGTCTAGTGTTTGGTAGCTAGGGAATGCCTCAAGAAATAATGTTGATAATTTTTGCATATCTTTTGGGAGGCCTAGGTCTACTTCGTAGAGTTTCCACCCTTCGTCAGATAGCGATTTTGGTAGTGAGTGTAACTCTCTAGGTTTAGTTAAGTCTTCGCGAAAACAAATGTATGCATCTAAATCCCAATAGAAGAGGCGAGACAGTATTCTATGAATGAGTTTTGGCATGGCTAGTATTCTCATCTAAGTCAGAAGGGTCGTTCTTGTTTTTTATATTGATCATAAAGCTTATAAAGCAGTTTAATTATCTTGCTTCTAATCACTTCTACCGAGAATAAGCGATAAGCTTGGCCATTAAACTTCTCTTTATAAAAACTATTTTTCCCACTACCAGCGAGTAGGTCGTAAGTGCTTAGTTTGTTTTGTTCAAAGAAGCTTTCGATTGAGTAGCCGATTTGTAAAAAGCCGAGTGAAAGTTTTTTATCACTCGTTTCACCAAAGCCTAACTGCAAATTGTAGCGAGTGCTTTGATAGTCGATATTATAAATAACAGTCTGTGGTTTCTCTCCAATACTAATCGACTCGAAATCGGCTATAAAAGGCTTACTAGGTGAATAGATTAACGTTTGATGGAAGGCCAAGGCGTCGTCGTCAAAGCAGGGCTTGCCCCAGCGGGCTTCATGAAAGGCATTTAGTGTTTTAAAGGCAGTGTTCGTGTCACTGATGCTGCGATTAATATTCATCTCGCCTGATCGAGCGAGGCGCGTTCGACGATGAAATGACTCTCTTCGCATGGATGCACTGAGAGATGGTACGTATTGATCAAGACTATTAATGGCTTCCGTCTTTTGAATGCGAATGCCGTAGTCTTTTAACACGCTGCGAGCATAGCATTGGTGGTCAAATAACTCGGGTGAGGTGGCCGCTGCAAATAAGCCAGACTTAGTATCCATGTCGCTTAATACAAGTTTGTCCCAGCTCTTGTCTTGTTCTAGGTAGTTAAGTAAGGCTTGCTGTATTTCTGTGTGTTGCGCTTTGTTGCATATAAAGTCTAGATATTCACTTCTTACTGTGTTGCCAATGCGAGCACTACTGCCGATAAAGGCAAGTTGCGTACAGGGGAATATTTTGGCGATGCGGGTTTTGTGTGAATAAAGAGGTGCGATACCCACAAGCTGGTCGTGTTTGTCTCGGACTAATAATAAGTTAAGTGTGAGATTTAGTTTTCTTGCCCATGTTTTCCACCAAGTGTTTTGCCATTCCCATGTTAAGAACAAGGTGTCTGATAAAGAGCGTTGTAGTAGGTCATTCCAGTTTTTTCTTAAGTCATCGAACTGTGCTTCGCTGGCTTTGCTAACTGTAAGTGGGCTATATGAATTGCAATCGCTAGAGGTCGTCATTGTCATGATTCCCTCTTTAATAACATGGCACTGATGGTTTTTAGCAGTGCTTTTATAAAACCTAGACTAACAGTTAAGTCGCCTCGGCTTGTATTCGCTAAGCCAATTTTTCGTCGATATAGGCGCTTTATGAGTGCGGCTAAGGTTTCGCTACTGTTAGGGTCTCTAAATGAGCGTAGGTAGCCCATTTCATCTGCCCATAAGGCTTTTTGGGGCTGCTGGTTTACTTGGTAGTGATAACCAAGGCAGTCGAGTACGTAGTATAGGTTCAAATTAATATTAGAGGCACTAGCTATGTAAGACTGGTAGTCGTTACGGCCGACAGTGGGCTCTGTTACGTAGTATTGGTTTCGTGTTTGGTCTTTCTTGAACTCGACAGACCCTAAGCCCTTTAAACCTGCTTTGTTGAGGATGCTAAGCCCGAGCTGCTCAAGTTCTGGGTCTATGTGAGTGACGCACATTGAGGTTGAGCCGGTAAGTCGTGGCCACTGCGTAATTTTTCTACCACATAAGGATGTAGTTTTTGTCTTCCCTATGTGCGCTAGCACAAAGTAAACGTCGTGATCGCCACCGTTTATCCATTCTTGAATGATTAAACGGTCTGTTAGCTTTAGTAGTTCAGTATAAAAGCTTTCGGTGTGGTTTTCTGTTCCGTTTACCGGTTGCGGTGCTTCGTTGAGCTTGAAGGCTTTGTTGTGTGGGTGCAGTGCGTCCCAAGCGGGGGTGCGAACTAGAGGCTTTATTACAATGGGGTAGTCTAAGCTTCGTAATGCCTTACGTACGTCCTCTGGTGTTGCTGCGATGTAGGACTTTGGCGTACATATGTCGTTTTGACTTGCCCATGTTTCGAATTCAGTTTTATCCAGCATTCGAAGTGTATTTTGCTGGGTAGGAAGCTGAAACTGAAAGTGTTGGCCGAGTTCGCTTTGTGCTTTGGCGGCCCTTTCGACTGCCATGTCTTGATTGAGTATTAATACTGGTTTAAAGCAATTAACTGGTTCGTTTTCTAGTATTTTCGTCGATAGTTTAATGAGCTTGCTGGGCAGCGCTTCTTCTATAAAGACATTTCGCCAGATTTTAGACTTTAAATACAGTGACTGGGGATTGGTTGCTTGCCCATAGATTTTAAAGCCTTGGCCAGCGATAGAGCGTGCAGCGTTATACCCTGTTATTGTGTCTGCACCATTAATGAGTACTGTGCCTGCATATAGATTGGGTGATTTCATAAAGTCAAACCATCGCTCTGTTCATCTAACCAACTTTGAAACATCAGTATGCTCCACAGTTGCAGAGAGTAATCACTATTACCATCGAGGTGCATTTTTAGAATAGGGTAGATGGTTTTGTAGTCAAACAGTCCTTGTTGCCGGATATGCGTGGGACTGAGCAAGTCTGTCATCCAGCTTTTAAGTGGGCCTCTTAACCATTCTCCAATTGGGATAGCGAACCCTTGCTTAGGGCGTTCAAATAACTCTCTAGGTACGTAACGGCTCAGCACTTCTTGCAAGGGCCATTTAGCAACGCCGTTATGCGTTCGAATGTCTGAAGGGATGCTTGCGGCAAGCTCTACTACTTTATGATTCAGTAGCGGGATTCTAGTTTCCAAGCTGACTGCCATACCTGCTCGATCGACCTTCGTGAGAATGTCGTCTGGCAAATACATCTGCATGTCTAGTAACTGAAGCTTGCTTGTGTAATCTAGGCTTGAGGGTGACGCGTTGATTAATTTATTCGGCTTAAACCCTTTAAGTGGGTGAGCATTGTCTTGCCAGAATGCAATTGAGCGTTGATAAAATTCTTCAAAGCTCTTGGCTGATGCTTTGTAATAATTGCTACGAAGTCTCTCTGACGCAAAGTGTGGGTAAGCGCCAGACACTCCGAGTGGTAAAGAGATAAGCGTATTGAAAAGGTTTTTAGGCAGAAAATGAGCAGCCTTTTCTAGCGCGCTAGGGCCTTGTTGTATTCGCCAGCTATCAAGCACTTTTTGATATCGAGAATATCCTGCGAATAATTCATCTCCACCATCTCCTGACAAAGCTACTGTGACATGCTGCTTTGCAAGCTCACAGACTAAGTAAGTAGGGATCTGAGAAGAGTCTGCGAAGGGTTCACAATAAACATTTGCGAGTTTTGGAATCACATCTTTAGTGTCTTGCTCGCTGACATAAAACTCTGTGTGGTTTGTTCCCAAGTGCTGGGCAATTACTTTCGCGTGTTCGGCTTCGTTAAAATCATCAAAATTAAAGCCAATGCTGTAAGTGTTGATCACTTTGTCTGACAAGCTTTGCATAATGCTTGCGATGGTAGAGGAGTCGATGCCACCTGACAAAAAAGCGCCGAGAGGAACGTCGGCCAGCATTTGATCTTTAATCGAGCTAATCAATGCCTCCTCAAGTGCGTCAGCGGCTTCAGTCTCTGTTCCTGCGAAAGGTTGTTCGCTTCCCTGGATCATTACTTCAGTTGCTGACCAATAAGTATTGAGGGAGTAGTCTAGAGATTCGCAATCGAGCTGTAGATATTGTCCTGGTTCAAGTTTGAAGCAATCTTCATAGATAGATAAAGGCGCTGGAACGCAGTTGTGTTGAAGGTATACTCCAAGTGCATCGCGGTTAAGTTTTGCGTTAAATGATGGGTTTGCTTTGAGAGTTTTAAGCTCTGAACCAAAGAAAAACTTATGGCCTTGTTTACTAAAATAGAGGGGCTTCTCGCCCATTCTGTCACGAACGAGATGTGCCTGATTTGTTGATTTGTTGTATGCGCAAAACGCATACATGCCCTCAAGCTTGTCGAGCGTATTTTGTAAGCCCCAATGTTCAAGGGCATATAACAATACTTCTGTGTCGCTATGGCCATTGAATGATTGGCCGAGCTTTTCTAGGTCTTTTTTTATAACCCGAAAGTTATAGATCTCACCATTGAAGACTAATACAAAGTTTTGGCTTTCCATTGGTTGTTGACCCGTCTCGCTTAAATCAACAATGGCAAGGCGACGGTGAGCAAGTGCTACAGAGTTCTGAGTGTTCACCCAGAAACCTTCAGCATCAGGGCCTCGATGCTCGATGACATCTGCCATCAGCTTAAGATGTGTATAAGTTGCGTCAGTGAATTCAGTTTTATTAGCTTGTACGAAAAAGCCAGTGATACCGCACATCTTATGAACCTTTTACTTCGATGAGTGGTGTATTCAATTCAGTGAGGGCATTAATCATTGAGGGCTCGGTTGCAGCACAGTCTTTTGCGTTGGTGATTGCGAGTTGCGCTTCAAAATAATTGGTTCCCGTCAGTATTGCGGGGATTTGCAATAGCTTCGCTTTTTTATATGAGAGCGCTGCTTGTTGACCCACCTGATAACGATATGCAAGACATACTCGATAACCTCGTAACTTATGTTTAAGTCCAACATACTGAAATTGTTGCGTATCTGCTGTAATGACGTTTCGAGATTCGACTAGCCAGTTCGATTGAGCAAATGGCGATGGCCAATAGGGTACAAGGTTCTCTTTGCTCTCTTCTTTCCAGTTGAGTACTCTATAAAGCTGGATGTTTTGCACGTAATTGTTTGCTTTCTTCTGCAGCAAGATTTTTGCGTTTGGAAGTTTTGGAATGTTTGTGTCCGGTTTTGCTGGTGTATAGCTTAATTGAGAGCCCGAAATAATAGTTGGTACTTTCATTGCGCTATTTAGAGCGAAGCTTAAAACAGGTGTTAGCATTAAAAGGGCGAATGTAAGCGCTATTTTTTTGATAGAAGGTGCTTGTTTACTAGGCTCCTTTTGCTCTGGGAATAGTTCAAACCGACGAGCGATAAAAAATAGAGGCGCTAACACTATACAGAAGATAATCCAGCCAAAGGTTTCATGATCAGCGACCAAGCTGCTTTCCATGTTTGTTTCATAGGCAATAAGTATCAACAAGAAAATTCGGAGCCAGTTTGAGAATAAGCTCAATGCAATTGCGGTTACTAATAGCTTGATGCTTAGAGCTCTATTAGGTTTTGAATCTAGAATTACATATACGGCGAGCGCGCATGCAATTGTAAAATAACGCAGCCCTGAACACCCATCGGCAATCACTAGCGCCCCATAGGGAAGTGTGATGGTGTTTTCTTCGATAAGAGCGGTAATGCCGATGAGATCGACTAGCCAAGTGACAGTTAAGCTACTTAAGTCGACAAGGGCTTGATTGAGGTAGTCCCAAATCGGTATTGCAAAGTAAATGAATGCGATGGACGGGAAGAGTTTTAAGCCGATATGTAGTCCTAAATAACTGGCAATAGCGAACCATAAAATGATTGGTATTAAAACTTGCTCGAGGATGTTTATATTGGCGCTAGATGTGACTAACCAAACAAGGCTTGATAGTGCTAAACCGATATAGGGTAGGTAGTTTGATAGAGAGCCGTTCTTAAAATTTGGGGGGTCGATTCTATGCAGAGTTTTTGCGCTGAGGTGAATGCTCATGGCGATCACTAAAAGCCCATGAGATAAAGATTCATCGAATTTAAGCCAGCGATCTAAAAGTACTTCTGTTGTTGGGTAAAAAACAAAAAATACAGCTAAAAATAGACTGCTTAGTTGCAGGTAGGTAAAAGTGAGTGTTGGCAAAATCCATCCAGCCATTTAATACGCGTATTTATTCATGGTAGCTGAATGATAAGGGGTTGCAATACCCCTTCTGCTCAAATGCTTTTCATTACTTGTTTTTACTAGTAATGCGCTCTTTAATTAAAGGAATAATGAAAAACAAGGATTGGATATAATGCAAAAAGTAGTGCCAGTAGTAATGGCGGGTGGAAGTGGAACGCGATTATGGCCGCTCTCGCGCAAGCTGTTTCCTAAGCAGTTTTTGCCTTTAATGGGCGAGCAAACCATGTTGCAAGATACTTTATCTCGCTTAGGTTCTGATGCGGCAAACCCAATTGTTGTGTGTAATGACGAACACCGCTTTAATGTGGCTGAACAATTGCGCCAGCAAGGGCAAAAAGCAGCAAACATTATTTTGGAACCGATTGGGCGCAATACTGCGCCTGCTGTTGCACTTTCGTCCTATGCGGCACTTAGTGAAGGTGCGGATCCTATTTTATTGGTGCTTGCGGCTGATCATGTGATTCGTGATGAAAAGGCTTTCCAGAGCGCCGTGCAGCTTGCGACAGCTTCCGCGGAGCTGGGTAAATTAGTGACCTTTGGCATTGTTCCGCGCAGCCCGGAAACAGGTTATGGCTATATCAAAGCATCGACCATTAGTGCTGATGGCACGGGTGATGTCGAGCAGTTTGTCGAAAAACCAGATCTTGAAACGGCGCAATCTTATCTCGCTGATGGCAATTATTTATGGAACAGCGGCATGTTTATGTTCAAGGCTTCTGTGTTTTTAGAAGAACTTGAAAAGTTTCGTCCTGATATTGCGCAAGCCACGAAAGCAGCCTTTGATGGCCGACGCCAAGACTTAGACTTTACTCGTTTGGATGAAGCGAAGTTTGAAGCGTGTCCCGACGAGTCAATCGATTACGCCATTATGGAGAAAACTGAACAAGCCTTGGTTGTTTCTTTAGATGCAGGCTGGAGTGATGTGGGTTCGTGGTCGTCATTATGGGAAGAATCTGAGCAAGACGAGGATGGTAATTCACTTCGTGGTGATGTGCTTGCGTATGAGTCAAAAAATAATCTGTTATTTAGCGACCACAAATTAATTGCAACGGTGGGAGTTGAAAATTTAGTGGTTGTCGATACACCTGATGCCGTTCTTGTGAGCACAAAAGATAAAGTACAAGATGTGAAAAAAGTTGTCGACCGTTTGAAACAAGAAGGACGCTCAGAGGCGACGATTCACCGTGAAGTCATGCGCCCTTGGGGCTTTTATGATTCGATTGATAAGGGAGAGCGCTTTCAAGTGAAGCGTATTACGGTCAATCCGGGTGAGAAATTGTCGCTGCAAATGCATCACCATCGTGCCGAGCATTGGATTGTAGTATCAGGTACTGCTTTGGTGACGATCAATGATGAAACGAAAATGGTCTCTGAAAATCAATCGACTTATATTCCGATCGGCGCAACCCATCGTCTAGAAAATCCAGGTGTATTACCACTAGAAATGATCGAAGTGCAGTCGGGAAGTTATTTGGGTGAAGACGATATTGTGCGCTTTGAAGATACCTACGGAAGAGAGTGAGTTCGCTTCTTCAGGGAGGCTGGGCTCTTTAAGCAAAAAAGGACACCAATTGGTGTCCTTTTTAGATTCTGGATCAAGTCCAGAATGACTGACTATTAAGCTTTACGACGACGCGCGAAACCTAAACCAGCAAGGCCTAAGCCCATAAGAGCAAGAGTGCCTGGCTCTGGAACGTGGTGACCAACAGTGATGTCGTCGATGCCCCAACCGTCAGAGTAGTTGTATGAGTTGCAACCGTTTGGATCGTCACACTTATCAAAGTAAAGAGACGCGCCTGTGATAGCCATGTCGCTGATGATAGTTGTGTAGAACAATGAACCGCTCGGGAATGAAGTATTTACTTGGTATTCTTCAGTAGAACCGTCTTCATAAGTAAGCTTGATGCGGCCGCCTTGGTCGTTGATGTCTGCCAAGTAGAAGCCGATCGCATTGTATGAATCGTCTGCATCGATGTTCCAAACAACGTTTGTTGCGTCGTTGCTGTCTAACCAGAAGTCAGTTGCATCGCTCGCTAGAACTTCACGACCATATTCGCCAGTACGAGAGCTTTCGATTTTAAGGTTACCGTTGTTAGTGTTTGAGCCTGCTTGACCCGCACCTGTTAGTGTAAAATCGCCAACCGCAGTGCTTAGTGTTGTTGCTGAGTCAATCCATTTTTCGTGCTGGCTGCCGGTGAATACTGCGTTGCTAGTATCCCAGCCGTCGAAGCTTTCAGTGTCTGACGCAACTAATGTGCCTAAGAATGCTGATTCAACACCAGAAAGGTAAGCAGCATCGCCAGCTGAAACGCTGATGATTGCAGCTGACTGAGCCGAAGCTGCAGCAACTGTAAGTGCCAAACCTGTCATTACGCTTTTTAGTTTCATTGTAATGCTCCATTTATCTTTATAAGCGTGATAATTGTTGAAGTGGCAACCGGCTGTCTGTTTCATCCTTAGTAACAGACCCTTGGCTTTCCGTCCCAATCTCGCAATTGGTTTGGCGTACTTCGTTGTGTTTACCAGATAGTTTTCTGATGACAAAAAAATTCTGCAATTAATACGCCAAAAACATTAAAGGCTTGTTAAGTTAGTAGGGTAGAGATTTAGAAAAAATGGAAATTAAGTAAATGTGTAAAAAACACTGACGCTCGAATGTGAACCTGTGAAACAGTTCCGTGATGGGGTAAGAGGAATGAAAAGTTTCCGCTAGTCTTACTTATAAGTGTAATATTGCGGTCATATTCTAGCTCGCAATTTAGAGCTTGGTTTTGGTAACGATTTTTCGTTAAAAACTCACTAAAACTAAGCATGTAGGATAAGCAGGGAAGGCGCGAGCAAAGCGTTAATGACAAAGGGTAAATAATGAAAGTATCAATATTTGGGACAGGGTATGTCGGGCTAGTGACCGGTGCGTGTTTGGCTGACATGGGACACGATGTTATTTGTGTTGATGTCGATGAGAGTAAGGTCGAAAAGCTCAATAACGGTGTTATTCCAATTTACGAGCCTGGTCTTGAAAGCATTGTTAAGAATAATTTTGCTGCGGGTAACTTGAAGTTTACGACAAAAGCGGAAGAGGCCATTGCGTTTGCTAAGTTGCAGTTCATCGCGGTTGGTACTCCTCCTGATGAAGACGGTTCTGCAGATCTGCAGTATGTATTGGCGGTGGCTGAAACGATTGCGACCCATATGCAAGACGAAAAAATAGTGATCGATAAGTCTACCGTACCCGTCGGTACGGGCGATAAAGTGCGTGCGAAAATTGAGGGTGTGCTGGCGGAGCGCGGCGTAGAGATTGATTTTGATGTGGTCTCCAATCCTGAATTCTTGAAAGAAGGCGCTGCAGTAGGTGACTTCATGAAGCCAGATCGTATCGTCATCGGTTGCTCGAAAGAGTCGTCTGAAGCGCCAATGCGTGAGTTGTATGCGCCGTTTAATCGTAACCATGACAAGATTCTGTTCATGGATGTTCGATCTGCTGAACTGACCAAGTATGCGGCTAACGCAATGTTGGCAACCAAAATTAGCTTTATGAATGAAATGGCAAATTTGGCTGAGCGACTTGATGCAGATATTGAAAGCGTGCGTTTAGGGATTGGCTCTGATCCACGCATTGGCTTTCAATTTATTTATCCTGGCGCTGGATATGGTGGTTCATGTTTCCCTAAAGACGTGCAGGCTTTAACACGTATCGCGCGAGATGCTGGATATGATGCAGAGCTTGTTCAGTCTGTAGAGAATGTGAATAACCGCCAGAAGCATCGTTTGTTTGAGAAACTCAGTGCTCATTTTAATGGCGAGCTAGCAGGTAAAACGATTGCAGTTTGGGGCTTGGCTTTTAAACCAGAAACGGATGACATGCGTGAAGCGCCATCGCGTTGTCTGATGGAAGCTTTATGGAATACCGGTGCCAAAGTAGTGGCATATGACCCAGAGGCTCAGGAAGAGTGTTTACGCATTTACGGTGAGCGTGATGACCTGACCCTAGTGACGAATAAAGATGCCGCTCTTGAAAGTGCCGATGCCTTGGTGATTTGTACAGAATGGAAAGCTTTCCGAGCTATGGATTATGAGGCTGTTGTGCAAAAGTTAGCGAATCCTGTGATCGTAGATGGACGAAATCTGTACGATCCTGCTATCGTTAAGAATTATGGCATTACATATTACTCAATCGGCCGCGCATAAAGTCTGATGAGTACCAAAGGTATCTGTTGATCAACGCGTCGAATAGATACCTTTTTTGCGTGTAGATATTCATTGAATGAAGAATAAGGTTGATCATGGAAAGCAAAGGAAGTATTCGACGTCAGGTAAGTAAATTAAAGCTTGTTACCGCAGTGTCTGCCGCGCTCTTTTTGGGAGCTTGTGGTGGCGATGATACGGATACCGAGTTTCAGAATCACTTAGACAGAGCAAAAGCGTATCAGTCTCAAGGACAATACAAGGCAGCGATGATTGAGTATCGCAATGCTGCGAAGAAGTCTGGTGGTAAGCCTGAAGTGATGATCGAATTTGCTGATGCAATGAATGAGGTCGGTAACCATCAAAATGCCCGAAGCTATCTTGAAGCAATTGCTGGCGAGACTTCAGAGTCTTATTTATTGGAGCTTTCCGAAACCTATATTGCGCTGGGTAAATTTCAGTCTGCCTCTTCTACCTTAGAACAACTTAAAGAGCCAACGCGAGAAAAGATGTTGCTCGAGGCTGAGTTACTCTCTAAGAAAGGTGATTTCGACGCAGCTCGCGTTATTTATCAAAAGCTCTTAGCGAATAATCCTCAAGATGGCAGATCGAATGTCGGCATGGCAACGCTTAATGCCTTAGAAGGTCAAATGCCTGCAGCGCTCGTGTTAGTAGAAAAAGTTAGTGCTGACGACGAAGCGTTCCCGAAAGCACAGTTGCTGAAAGCTGGTATCGAGATTTCTGAAAATCAGTTAGAGAATGCTGAATCAACCTTAAGTGAATTATTGTCTGTTTTGCCGACCAGCGACCAAATGCTTCCTGATCGTGTGCTTACGCTTGAGCGTTTGTCTTATGTGCTCACAAGACAAGGCCGCGCGAACGAAGCCTACATATACACAAAGCTTCTGTCTGAAGCATTCCCAGGCGCAACCGAAGCAAATGATACTTTCCAAGAAGCCTTGGCCGACTTTCAAGAGAATCGTTTAGATCAAGCTAAAGAGAAGCTTGAGAAGCTAGTAGAGCAGTACCCTGGTCACACTCGTTCACGTCAGGTGCTGGGTATTATTAGTTACATGCAGGGCGATACCGAAGCCGCAGCGCGTTACTTAGATGATGTGGTTGATCCAGAGACGGCAAGCCCGCTGGCGACCCAAGTATATATGGCAACCAATCTTAAACTGAACGAGCCTCAGCGTGTTCTAGACGCATTAGAACCAACTATCGAACAGCAAACCTCGGTTGAATTACTAGCTTTGTATGGCTTGGCAGCGGTTTCAGATAAGCAATATGAAAAAGGCGAAGCAGCGCTTAAGAAAGCTGCATCGATCGATCCAAAAAATGTACGCTTGCAGTTGGCATTGGCGAGTTTTTATCGCTCTGCACCACAAGTGGATCGAGCTCAAGAATTACCTTATTTGCTACGAGCGTTTGAGCTAGCACCTACTCAGCAACAAGTTTTGATTGATATCGCCTCGTATTACACGCGATCAGGTGATCAAGCCACAGCGAAAGCGTTGCTTTTAGATAATGCTAGGGCGCAATCTTCGAACTATACAGCGAACTTTATTGCCGGACAGTATTTGGCGACCTTAGGCGAAGTTGATGGTTCAAACGACTATTTACGGAAAGCACTTCCTTTAGCAGAAAGCACTACTAACCAAGCTATTGTCCAGGGTGCGCTAGGGCGAAATGCCTTGCTCCAAAATAACAATCAGGAAGCTAAAAATCGTTTCAGTAAAATGCTCGAGTTGTCGCCCAATAGTATGGGGGCATATGCAGGAATTTATGAAGCGTCAACGCGTTTGAATGGGCGTGATGCGGCTGTGAAATCGCTTGAAGAATTAGCAGTGACAAACAAGTCAATGGCTGCGTTTCGATCTTTGATTCGTGTTGAACTTGCGAATAGAAACATCTCTGGCGCTGAGCGTGCTTATCAAACAGCAATGACTACTTTTCCTGATCAAGGTGCTGAACTTGCTGATGCGAAAGCTGTTATCGATTATTCGCGTGCGTTGGATTATTTGAAAACAGGGCAGCTTGAAAAAGCACGCCAAGTGGCGACGACGAGCCTAGTTACTAATCCGGGCAATGTGCGTGTTGTTGCTGTGTTGGCTGAAATAGAGATTAAGGCTGGTCAGTTCGAGGAAGCTGAAAAAATTCTTACGCAGCTCGCAGAGCAACAGGAGCAACTTGGACATATTTACCCTGCTTTGAAAGGCGATCTCGCTTTTGCGAAAAAAGATTTAGCGTCGGCACGCAGCGATTATGAGGCTGCATGGGCGATTTCTAAGACTCCTGGCGTGGCTGAAAAACTGCATCGTGTATTTGGATTACTGAAAGATGATTCTGCGCGAACAGCATTTTTAGCCGAGTGGTATACAGCACAGCCAGATAACCCCTTAGCAATGTTGTTAGTTGGAATGCAATCGCAACAAAGTGGAGATGTGGATAAAGCATCTACTGTTTATGAGACCCTTCTTACGCAACGTCCAGATTCGGTAGCTGCCTTGAATAACTTAGGATGGATTTACTTTGAACGCGGCGATAAAAAAGCACTAGAGCTATTGAGCCGTGCCGCGGAACTCGCTCCAAACAGCGCAGCTGTTCTTGATAGCTATGGATGGGTGTTGCACAAGTTTGGAAGAACTGAAGAAGGCTTGCCTTACCTTGAGAAAGCGGCTGCCTTACAGCCAGATAATGCCGAGATTCAAGGACATTTCTTAGAAGCTAAAAACTAAGTTTAATATTGGGGTCAGAGTAAAAGTACTCTGACCCCAGTTTCAAACAAAGCCAAATAGTATCAAGGAAGATCTATGGCTCGCTCACTCCGTCAATGCCCTGCGGGTATGACGCAGCACCTCATTCAAAGGGGCGTTAATCGCCAACCTTGTTTTATTGATACACAAGATTATGTCGCATATGCCTCATGGCTAAATGAATACGCGTGAACGTTTGATGTACATATCCATGCTTGGGTCTTCATGACCAACCACGTACATTTGTTAGTCACGCCGCATACTGATAAGTCAATTTCTCAGATGATGCAGTGTTTGGGACGTCGTTATGTGCGTTATTTTAACCATAGGTATGAGCGATCAGGTACTTTGTGGGAAGGGCGCTTTAAGTCCTTAGGGATTGAGGATGACTCTTATGTACTTGCTTGTCAGCGTTACATCGAACTGAATCCGGTTAGGGCTGGAATGGTTAAGTCAGCGAGTGATTATTTTTGGTCTAGTTACAAAGTTAATGCGCTAATAAAATCTAGTTTGCTTTGGACTGCTCATCGAAGCTATTTGTCCCTCGGAGAGGATCATGAAAGTTGCGCTAGGGCATATCGTAATCTTTTCTAGCGTGATAAACATTGGGGTCAGAGTAAAAGTACTCTGACCCCAATGTTTTTACTCAGCTTCAATGCCGTGTTTTTCGAATAATGAATACAGCGTCGGACGTGTAATACCGAGTATACGAGCCGCTTTTGCCATATTTCCATGTGAGCCTTTAATCGCTTGCAGGCATGCTGTTTTTTCTGCCTGATCGCGGATTTGCTTCAAATTCAACGAGCCTTCCGGAAGGCTAGCTTCTGAGCTTTCGAGCTCGAGATCTTCAGCACTTACGTTCATCCCGTCTGCCATAATCGCGGCGCGCTTAATTTTATTGATCATCTCTCGCACGTTACCTGGCCAGTCATAACCTCGAATAGCTGCCATTGCGTCTTCAGATAGTCGCAAATCACCACGATTCATTTCGCTACTAATAGACTTGAGAAGTGCTTGTGCAATTAGCACAGAGTCGCCTTCGCGCTCTCGAAGCGCAGGAATATTTAGCGTGATTTCACTAATGCGATAATAGAGGTCTTCTCGAAAGCTTCCCTGGGATATCAAGTTATTGATATCTTGGTGCGTCGCGCAGACAACACGTACATCAACTGGAATTTCTTTAACGCCACCAACGCGTTCAATCACACGCTCTTGTAAAAAACGTAGCATTTTGGGTTGAAGAGAGGCCGGCATATCGCCAATTTCATCCAAGAATAAGGTCCCACCGTGAGCGAGCTCAATTTTGCCTTTCTTTTGTTGATGGGCGCCTGTAAATGCGCCTTTTTCATGTCCAAATAACTCGCTTTCAAGCAGGTTTTCAGGGATCGCTGCACAATTAATTGCCGCAAAAGGAGCGTCGCTACGAGGGCTCAAACTGTGGATCGCCCGTGCTAAAACTTCTTTACCTGTGCCTGTTTCCCCTAAAATCAGCGTGCTGACATCAGCAGGTGCGATTTTTTCAAGAGTGCGACAAACTTTGAGCATGCTCGGGCTATTCGCTATTACACCCGGAATGCCAGAGTTAGATTGAGCACTTTTCAACTTAGAGTTTTCGGTTTCTAGCTGCGCTAGGTTAAAAGCTCGCTCGACGACGAAATTTAGAATGTCTGCATCAAGAGGCTTTTGAAAGAAGTCAGTAGCGCCCATGCCAACAGCCTTTACAGCGTAAGCATTTTCTTCCCGACCTGTGACAACAATGACTTTGGTTTTGGGGGCGAGTTGTAGAATTTCTTCGAGAACTTTAAAGCCTTCGCTTGATCCGCCAGGGTCAGGTGGAAGACCTAAATCAAGTGTTACAACTGCTGGTTCATATCTGCGTAGCAAGGAAATCGCTGTTTCTCGATCTGAGGCCATGTGTACTTCAACATCATCGTTAAAACACCAGCGCATTTGGCTTTGTAAGCCAGGGTCATCTTCGATAATGAGTAGGGTTTTGCTCACGATCATGCTTCCTTGTCTTGCTGTGGTTTTTGTATCGCCTGAGGCTTATGCTCTGGCTGAGGCTCTTCTAATAACGGAATGCTTAAGGTGAAGCAGGTGCCTATATCTGGTTCACTGGTTACGCTGATTGAGCCGCCAATTTTACGCAGATACTCTCTACTTTGGTAGGCTCCTATGCCCATTCCTGTTAAGCCTTTTGTACTTGAAAATGGTTTGAATAGTTCGTTGGTTATAAACTCTTCTTCCATGCCTGAGCCATTGTCTTGAATAAAGATAAACGCATAGTCTGGCGAGGCTTTTGTTGAAATATCTACGTGCCCATCTTTGCTACATGCCTCTATAGCATTTTGAGTAATATGTTCAATCACCGAAGCGAGTTGCTGAGCATCTGCTTGAATAGGGATATTTTCACTGTGTAGCTTTAAGGTTGGTACAGGTAGCGCATTGCGTTTTTCGTAACAAACTTTCGACAAGATATCGCACAGATTAATGTCACTGAGCTTCTCGTGTTGATTCGGGTTACGAATTTGCCCCAATAAATGCTCCATTTTTTCGACGGAATGACGAGTTGTTTCAATCATGTCGTCAACAAAAGCGGGATTCGATTTATGCTTCGGCGCATTTTTTACCATCATCGATAATTGCGCGATGATGGTTTTGATATCGTGAATCAAGAACGCAGAGGTTTGGTTTACAGCTTCGAATTGTTGAGACTGAGCGAGCTGTTCTTCTGAGGAGTGCTGATCGATATAACTACAGGCTTGTTGGGCAACAATTTTAAGAAGGTCATAGTTTTCCCAGTTCAAATCCATAGGTACGTATGGTTTACCGAGTAGAACGATGGCCGAAAGTTTATCGTTAACCTTGAGCGGCACCAAAAGCCATGGATTCTCACAAGTTAGAACAAACTCCGGTAATTCGATTAGACCGTATTTATCTGGATCAGTGAGATACTCGTTTAGGTTGATGATCCAATCGTTGTCGTTGAAATATTGAATCAAATCAGAATCGTTGTTGATGAGTCCAAAGTTATGCTGGTCAAAGCCAAATTGATCTTTGAAAGTCAGGTTGCCGTCTTCGTCTTGGCTCCAGATTACTCCAGCTTGCGCTTGAACTAGTTCAGCTAGGGTATTGGTGCTGCGTCGATACAAGCTCTCTTTCTTAGAAGATTCACTCGCTGGTGTTTGCAGGCTTGAGGTGCTTTTGATCCATTCGTCGCGATAGTCATATTTGTAATCGAAGAAGTTCTTCGAGATAAAAACCATTGTGCGGGCACGAAGATTTGGCGAACTAATCACGAGAATGAGGAAGATCCCCGCACTGAACAAGAATAAAACACGCAGTGCCGCACCCCAAGAGCCACCGAAGACATTGATGTAATATCCGCCTGCAGATACAAACAACAAGTAAATGCCTGCAATAACAAGGGTCGTGGTGTGGAACACCATTTGTCGTGAGATATGTATGCCTAAGGCTTTCCCTTTGCGATTCACCAGTGTTGCTGCGATCAGGGGGGCAGCTAGCGCATTTACAGCGCCACGGCTATCCCAAAGTGCTCCTGACAAACGATTGAAGAGCAGGGCGTCGGAGTACATAACGAAGTCATAAGCAAGGATGGTTGCAACCGCGATGCTGAGATACTTAATTCCTGCGCGGGTAAAGAGAGAAGAGTTTCGCCAAATTTGTTCTAGTAACAGAATGCCTACTAATGATACGAGAACGTTAAGAACTAACAGTGTTTTGCCAGAGACGAGGGATATTGTGAATAGCTCTTGAATTATCAGTACCGCAATCAACCCAGAGATTAAAGTGATAACGCCGGTTGTAAAAAAGAATTGGGGGCCGATTTTAAATTTAGAAGGAAAAACTGTGACGCCAAGAATGGCATACAAGACCGTAAACCACGCAGCGGTTCGTAATAGCTCAAGGCTATAGCGCAAGGTAAATGGCAGCTCAAAACCTAAAGCTTGAATTGTCAGTA
The DNA here is from genome assembly GCF_001635355.1 of Oleiphilus sp. HI0125. Taxonomy (NCBI): domain Bacteria; kingdom Pseudomonadati; phylum Pseudomonadota; class Gammaproteobacteria; order Oceanospirillales; family Oleiphilaceae; genus Oleiphilus; species Oleiphilus sp. HI0125. The sequence continues at coordinate 305 of NZ_LWGF01001011.1, read as the reverse complement.
TCAATAACCAACACAGCGTAGTGCTGGTCGCAAATAAGATGGCTTTATCGGTAGCGCGTCGCTGATAACTGCGCACTGCGTATATCATTAGCAATGCAAACGTAATAGCGCCAGTCGCGTTACCTATAACGGAAAAACTAAGATCCATTTTGTTCGTTCGTTGTGGTTAAATTCGTCATGAAACAAGATCTGAACAGAAAATTGTTCTCTTACTATTCAGTGTATCAGGGATGTGTAAAAACGAGGCTTTTTTCAGACATAAAAAATGCCGGGTGTGCTACCAAACACAGCCGGCAATAAGTGCG
>NZ_LWGF01001010.1:0-1131 GCF_001635355.1 Oleiphilus sp. HI0125 | reverse complement strand
ATCGCGCCGCCCTCTAAGATGAAAGGAGCTTGATAAACATCAGAGTCAAAGCAATTTGCGAGCTGCTTTGCGACGGCATCATCTTTACTCCAATCGCTATACATTCCCGCTAAATGACCACCCCAGGCATTGAATTTCCATGAGACGGCGCGGCGCTTTCCTTCTTGGTTGATAAGAAAACTACAGCCTGTGTCGCGCAACCAAGAGTCGTTATTCTCAATGACAATGACCTGAATATGTTCAGGTAATTGTGCGCGAGCAGACGAAAGGCTACTGGCATTGGCGTAGACATAGACAGGAGTTGTCTTAGCAATCTGCAGTGCAACTTCTACAAATGCCGCCTGAGCCGGCAATGCCTTGGCTCGCCAAGTCTCGAGATTATCGGGCCATATTAAACCTACTGCTTCATGAGGACCTGACTCAGCAGGCATATAGAAAGCATCTTGTTTTGGGGTTTGGCTATCGAGCTTTGCCATGTGCGGATCTCGTGTTGTTATTCGCCTTGATCAGATACATCTAAGTGCTGCAGCGCTGAATAATGCTCTGGACGTCGATCACGATATAAGCCCCAAACGTGACGATCACGTTGCGCCGCACTCAAGTTTAGGCTGTGCGTGATGAATGTTTCGCTTTGGCGGTCGGCACTTACTTGAATCTCGCCCTGATGATCTGTAATAAATGACGAACCATAAAAATCGATGACATTTGTGTTTGTCTCAGCCGATTCTTTTCCGACTCGGTTTGCAGCAATCACCGGAACTTGGTTTGCCGCAGCGTGACCTTGCATTGTGCGACGCCAATGTGGCATCGAATCTAAGTCAGGTTCTTTAGGTTCAGAGCCAATAGCAGTCGGGTATAAAAGTAGTTCAGCGCCGGCTAAAGACATACTTCGTGCAGTTTCTGGGAACCATTGGTCCCAGCAAATACCTACACCAATTTTTGCGTAGCGTGTGTTCCAAACTTTAAAGCCTGTATCGCCAGGCGAAAAATAGTATTTCTCTAAATAGCCATCGCTATCCGGAATATGGGTTTTACGGTACGTGCCTAAAATTTCTCCATCTGCATCGACCATTGCGACAGAGTTAAACAAGACATTACCGGCTTTTTCGTACCAACTAAATGGGATTACAA
>NZ_LWGF01001009.1:0-861 GCF_001635355.1 Oleiphilus sp. HI0125 | reverse complement strand
CGCGACTGCATTGCTATATTACCTGAGGCGACTTTGCTACCTTGAGGCTGACCAGATAACTGAAGTGAACCTAGCAATGGGTATGCATTGTCAACAGCCTTGACGGATACAAGCTGGCTAGCCGAATCGCTAAAAACCATCGACCGAAACTCTACTGCTAAGCCATGTCGTAAACCTATCTGATTCGCGTATTCAAGAACCACAGGATCTAACTCTCGGGGCGAGACGACTTGCCTATCCGCCGCCAGCAATTCACTTGAAGAACTATTAAGCGCTTCTTTCAAGAAGCTCGTTAATGACAAAATGCTTACGATCGCGAACACCGACAACAAACTCGCAAGGAACATCAACCTAAGGGCAGGAAGCTTCCTCTGTTCAACAAAACTATTAAGCGCATATTGAATCAGACGAAAAGACACCTCAGACCTCCTCGTTATGCGTTACTAATGCGCCCTGATCGATCGTGAGTTTTTGAGTGCATCGGTTTGCCAGCTCGTCATCGTGAGTAACTAAAATAAGCGTTACTCCTTGCTCCTCATTGAGCTCAAAAAGCAGATTGGCAACAGAATGGCCTGTATTGGAATCAAGATTGCCAGTTGGTTCATCGGCAAATAAAATCGAAGGTTCACAAGCGAAAGCGCGTGCAATCGCTACGCGCTGCTGCTCACCACCAGACAATTGCTTAGGAAGGTGATTGGCTCGTTCCGCTAAACCAACCCGCTCAAGAAATGATTGTGCTTTTGACTCTGCGTTTTGTTCGCCCGCTAAGTTAAGAGGCAGGGTTACATTTTGAAGCGCCGTAAGATGATCTAGTAGATGGAAAGATTGAAAAACGAAACCAACGCGCTCTTTTCTTAGTTT
>NZ_LWGF01001008.1:0-1752 GCF_001635355.1 Oleiphilus sp. HI0125 | reverse complement strand
CATCTTGCTGGCGCTGTCGAGTTGAGCTAACAAACTCCTCTGCATTAACAGCATAAGCACCTTCGTTTTCACGTAACACAAGTCTAGCAGCAACAGATTCAACTGAAGACAACAACTGTCCTTGAGCGCTTGATAAGGTTCGTTGCGAAGCTACTGAGTAAAGCTGAGGGTTACCTAAGATGCCTTCGTCTTTTGAGTAACTATCATTAGGACGAGCGGTTGAACGTGGCTGATCATCACTAATTAACACATGCATCGTTGATTGGACGCCATTTGTTGCATCAATGCTCAAGCTCGGAACCCATTTTGCATCTTGAGAAGCGGACTCAATTTGTAAAGTCGTTTGATTAATTTGATTGGAGTCTTTGCAGTCGCCAGACAGGATTTCTGTATCGGAACAAAATAGAGCACGACTCTCAAACAAGAAACGTCCCTCTCGACATGTGCCGGCATCTAGATCAAAGCGAGTACACTCATCAGCCGCTCCCTCTAACGGCTCCTGAACGTTACACATCACTTCCATGAGACCCTTGTAGCAGACATTAGAAACAGTTGCGCCTTGGACGTTCGTTGAAAAATATATCCCGGAATCTTGAACCACTGGCCGAGAAATAGATTGCACCAATCGACGACCTAACAATAGACGCTCTCGCACAGTGGCCGGTGCGGTAAGAGGCTGTTTGTAGTAATACACCACTAGAGCATCACGCTCTGTCAGACGTAAATTTAACAACAAAGAATCGTCGTACATCTTAAATTCGAAGCTGCGCATATAGTCTTTGTAGTAGGGCAAAAATGCAGCAAAACTAAGATCATTCGCGACTTCATCAAGCTCATTTAAGTCTTCATAGTTACTGGGCGTGCACAACTCAGATTGGGGTGTTGTTGGCGTGCGCTCTGCGTCTGTCACACAATAATCATTGAGATCATTTGGAAAAGAGCAGTTCAAAGCAAGTGTACAGTCATTCGTTACTTGCCATGCGAAGCCTCCAACGTCATTAGCATCGGCACAAGCTACTGGGTCAGCATTGTAACTACAGTCATTCAAATCAAACTGTGAGAACATGTAAGGATCTTCAATGTTTCTCAGCGATCGCGCTAATAAAAAGTCATAACTGTAGTTCTTAGATAAAACTGGCGCACTGTAACTAGCTTTATAGTCACTGTAGAAGAACTTACCCTGATCAAATACAAGGAAATCATCATTATCGAAAGCGATTTGCATCTTAGTGACATTTCCCGAGTCTTCTTCCAATTGATATGACCGATCTTTAAATACATCGTTGGAATCACTTAGCTCAAATAACTCTGAACCCTCAAATACAAAAATATCACGGCCAAGTTGCGCCACATAAAAGTTATCCTCCAACTCTTCGACAGCAAACAACTGACTATAAGCGCCTTCCACTCCCAGAACATTGGAAAAACTCTCTAGATTTCGATCTTGTGGAGCCGTCCAAACTTGGTCTCCAGCGCTATTCCACAATACCAGCTCACGAGCCCCGCTCCCCAAGCCAGCACCGATATATCCATATACTTGCACTTTACTACCTGGATTAGTCGCATCATCTACGTATGCACGAATCGGGTAACTCAAGGCTCTTGCTTGGCTAACATTAGGTAATAGGCGTGTTTTACAGTTAGCTGCGGAACTCTTACCGTCAAGTTCACCAATACATGTCTCTTCATCGATCGCGTTCACATCATAATTAAGCGCTACCTTAAAATAACGACGAAAATCTTGGTTATTTT
>NZ_LWGF01001007.1:0-1103 GCF_001635355.1 Oleiphilus sp. HI0125 | reverse complement strand
CCGTACGAAATTAAGCTCTCTTGTGCTTTGTTGGTATTAGCGGGGACGCTGATTTGGGCTCTTGCACGCAATGGTACTGAAGAGGGTATATTTGGCGTCGCGCTCATTGCCGGATTGGCATTTTACTTGTCCTATGTGAAGTATTATCGCGCATACAAACCGGCCATGGATCGCTGGGGAATTCGCGAACTATGCAATCCAAATCATCCGCGCCAGGAGTATCGGGTTGCTGCGCGTGATCTACAAATCTCGCCAGACGAGGTGAAGTTTATTGCGATGCAACATGGCGTGAAAGTGGTGTGTAATAATTCTCCAGCTAATCCAAATGTTCAGATATACGAACTTCAAAGAAATTATGAGCATCGATTATATGCCGAGAAGTGGAAAGCTCAGTTAAACAAAAAGAGCTAACTTATTTGATGTGCGCCATAATACTTCTTAATCGAAAGATTGTTTTGTGCGCACCGTTCTTGATAGCAATCAGTGACTCCCTATAATACAGACACATTCTTCCTATTGTTTGTATTAGTATGATCCGACGTCACAGACGGTCTCAACAAGAAGCCGATTTAGATATCACGGCGTTCATGAACTTGATGATCGTTCTTGTTCCCATCTTGCTTATAAATCTTATTTTCTCGCACACTGCGATCATAGAGCTAAACTTCCCTAGTGCAGATCAGGTGCAAGACATTGATGCCGAGCAGCTTTCTTTCCAAGTGCTGATCTTGCCAACAGCTATTGAGCTAAAAGAGGGCGCAAATACTCTTATCAAGCGCATAGAAAATACAGATCAGAACTTGCCGAATCTTTCGGAACTAAGCTTGGCGATGCAAGAGCTGAAAAGACGTGTTCCTGATAAGCGAGATATAACATTACTCGCTCAGCCTGATTCATCCTACCAAACAATTATTAACGTCATGGATGCTGTTAGGGCATATCCTACAGTGATATCGGGTAATGTGGTTAATGCTGAGTTGTTCCCGGATATTGGCATTGCTGATGCCCCAGAAGTTGGAGGGAACTAATCGTTTTGAAGCAATCGGTCAAAGCAAAGCGTATAGCGCGGCATAAACGCAGAGCAGCTAATTCGGGCGGAAAGT
>NZ_LWGF01001006.1:0-1811 GCF_001635355.1 Oleiphilus sp. HI0125 | reverse complement strand
TGACCGATAGTGACGCCCTTGCCTATATTAAGAGGAAATCCGGGATCGATGTGCAACACCGACCCGTCCTGAATATTGCTTTGCGGGCCAACAACGACTTTGTCATTATCTGCACGGATTACAACGTTGAACCAAACGCTCGCGTCCTCATGCAATTCAATATCACCAACCAAGCTCGCGTTAGGCGCGATAAAGCCTGGAGCACCATGTTGAACAGGTTGCTTATCGTTTAGGCTGAATTTCATCTCTATCCTTCAGGTAGTCATCAAATATTGTTATTCTTGCATCCATTGCGACATTCAAAAACTCAACCAGCACAATCGCTGTGAGCCCCCAAATTTCATAACGGATACCCTGATATTCATACTCATACGATGGAACTGCAAGAGAGGTTCCTTTGTAGGTCATTCTATCTCGACGAATAGGTTGTGCATCTAAAAAGAAGTCCAATGGAACGCGAAAGACACTTTCAATTTCATAGGGGCTGGGTACCACTGAAATATCATGGTCAACAAGTCCAACAAAAGGGTTTACCTGTATACCATGAAGAGAAACGACCTGACTCAGGCCACCAATGACTTCGACCGAACTCGGCGCAATACCTAGTTCTTCATGCGTTTCGCGCAATGCAGTATTAATGAGAGTTTCGTCGGTGTGATCGAACTTACCCCCTGGGAAGGCAACTTGACCACTGTGCGTAGAGAGACGCGACGAACGACGCGTCAAAATAACCTCAGGTCTAGCAGTATTGCGGGTAATTGGCATTAACACGCCAGCTTTGGGAAGCTCAGCACCTAATTGTCTAGGTTGATAATCACTAAGACGACTTTCGAACTGCTGTATAAGACTCATGAGGTAGTTCAATAAATTTGAGATTGGGCACCTTAGCATAGGGTTTAGGGATTGTTAATTGAGTCTGTGTGCTAGAGAATGTCGCGCTAGCCAAAAATAGAGAATGGGCACATTTTGATATGAACTTTTGCAGTAATTGCGGCCATGCCGTTGAACAGAAAATTCCAGCCGACGATAGTCGACTTCGATACGTATGCCCTCAATGCGAGACCATTCACTATCAAAATCCAAACATTGTCGCGGGCACACTTCCTGTATTCGAAGATAAAGTACTTCTTTGCAAGAGAGCCATTGAACCGCGCTATGGCTATTGGACACTGCCTGCAGGATTTATGGAAAACCAAGAAACGACCATGGAAGCAGCAGCACGAGAAACATGGGAAGAAGCCGAAGCAAAAGTAACGCTGCACTCCCTGTTAACCGTTATCAACGTTCCTCAAATCAATCAAGTCCATATGTACTTCTTGGCCACACTCATTGATGGCAAGTTCGGCGTTGGAACGGAAAGCCTTGAGTGCGCACTGTATACAGAAGAAGAAATCCCGTGGGATGAGCTAGCCTTCCCTACCGTTAAACGTACTTTGAAGCGTTATTTTGCGGATAGGAAAGAAGGGAAATTTCCCACGCACGTGTCTGATGCATTCCGAGAACCGAGAGAGGTTGAATTTTCAGCAACGCTGGGTGAAGACTGGGTGCGCTAAAACTGCGTCTCGAGTTTTATCACGTGGTAAGCGGGTTCCTCATAAGGATGCGCATTTTTTAATGCTTGCACTGCGTCCGCGATATGTTTTGCACTACACACCATATCGACTTTAGCCTCCTCGACTTCGCTTAATTGATCTACTTCGCCGATGGTAGGATTTGCCAAACCGATTGGCTTAAACTGGCCAATGCCTCGCGTTTCAAACGAGCAATGTTCATAATTACCTATCCTTCCCGCACCAGCTGCAAACACAGAC
>NZ_LWGF01001005.1:0-689 GCF_001635355.1 Oleiphilus sp. HI0125 | reverse complement strand
ATCAATTAGAGCATGACGCAGTCCTAGCGTAATTGCGATTGCAGGAAAAACTATGCATAAAAGGGCGATACAAACTTCAATCATTACGACTCTCGAGATTTACCTTTTTTATTAGCATCAGGTCTGACTTTAGTCGCTTGATAAACCGGCCAGTAGTCGATTTCGTTATTTGGTTTGATTAACAGGAGTTCTCCAAACTGGAGCATGACCGCCTCGCTTTGGGTCGGACGAAATAAAACGCAGTCACCAGACTTTAGAGTGTCGTTAGTGTGCGAAATAAATTCTTGATTGCTCGATCGACCAAACAAGGAGTTAGTCTTGAAACCCTCTGGATAAAATGGACTCGCCATCCAGTTACCTCCGTAAATATATGCACCTTTATTAGGGACTTTACCGATAAAGCGAAATAGTGAATTCAATGGGGTATTGAAGGGCTTAGGTAAGGGGAGTTGTGGTTTTTCGACTGCCTTTAGTATTGGTGTTGCAATGAACAATGCTGGCTTGAACTCGTTCAAATGAGGAAGCTCAAAGTCTTCAGGTTTTACAAAGATAGATCCAATCGAAATATCATTAATGACATCGTTGCCCTGATACTCAGTGAAGGTTGTACTTCCTGCGCTATTAAATGTTAGCTCTTCTTGATTGCCAAAACGCTCTGCAATCGCTCTGAAGCGGCGATATTTCTCTGT
>NZ_LWGF01001004.1:0-1640 GCF_001635355.1 Oleiphilus sp. HI0125 | reverse complement strand
ATAGATGCATTTCAAAATTGAGAGAGCTAGATGCATATGAATTTTTCTATCGGATTGCGCTATATGCTTCTGAGCGCTGTGGGGTTCTCGTTGATGGCTGTTTGTGTAAAGCTGGCATTCGAGGATGGTATTCCAGTGCTACAAATTGTGGCAGCGCGAGCGCTGGTGTCTCTGCTCCTTAGCTACTTTTTTGCCAAGCGAAAAGGCTTGTCTGTTTTAGGGAGTCATCGAGGTCTATTGTTTGCGCGAGGTTTTGTTGGTGCAGTGGCCTTGCTTGCTGTATACAGTGCATTGACTCGTCTTCCTCTTGCCGAAGCCACGATGCTTCAATATTTACACCCTGTTTTCGTCGCAGTACTAGCTTTGTTTTTTTTAGCCGAGCGTTTTCATGCGTCTTTGTTGGGGAGCATCGTTTTGAGTCTTGTCGGCTTAATTTTGGTTGTTGAGCCAAGTTGGGTGCATGGAGGTAGTCTTACTCAACTCGATCAACTAGGCGTTATTTTTGCCTTGATTGGAGCATTCGGCAGTGCCATTGCTTATGTGCTGGTGCGAAAACTTAGTCACCTTGAAGACAGCTCCGTCATTATTTTTTATTTCCCCTTAATCGCTTTACCGTTTTCTCTTGTTGTATTAGGGAACGACTTTGTGGTGCCAGAGTCTTGGACAACGTATTTTGTTTTATTGGCCGTGGGGATATTTACTCAGATCGGTCAAGAGGGCTTGACAAAAGCGATGAAAACAGAAACTGCTGCGAGGGCAACAGCATTTTCTTATGTGCAGGTTGTTTTTTCCGTTATTTTTGGTTGGATGTTTTTTGCTGAAGTGCCGAGCATACTTGCAGTAGTCGGGGTTGTTTTGATTATGCTCGGTGCATTGTTAAATGTGATGCATAAGACCAAGGTTAGTTAAAGGATTTGTAGTGCGTTTGCATTCGATAGCCTTGATGGCAAAATGAGATGCATATTTTTAATGAAATCGAAATTTGGTGAGTAAGTTGAGAGATATTTGGAAGACTACTTCGAGACCTGAGGAAGTAGCGGATACGGCCTTTTTACGCGCATTGCCGAAGGCGGAATTGCATCTGCATATTGAAGGTTCTCTTGAGCCAGAACTTATGTTCAAACTCGCTGAACGTAATGCTGTGGCTCTGCCATACAATTCTGTGGAAGAGGTTCGTGAAGCGTATCAGTTTACGAACCTTCAAACGTTTCTAGATATCTATTATCAAAGTGCGGGAGTTTTATTAAACGAACAAGATTTTTATGATCTGACTTGGGCTTACTTACTTACCTGTCACGAGCAAGGTGTTGTGCATACGGAGTTGTTTTTTGATCCTCAAACGCACACCGAACGTGGGATCGATATAGGTGTGGTGTTTGATGGAATAACGCGGGCACTGAGCGACGCGGCAACACAACTTGGCATAACGAGCGGATTGATTTTGTGCTTTTTGAGGCATCTCAGTGAGCAGGATGCATTCGAATGCTTTGAGCAAGCCAAGCCATATTTGCATCATATTCTCGGAGTAGGGCTTGATTCATCGGAAGTTGGGCATCCTCCTTCTAAGTTTGAGCGTGTTTTTGCACAGGCTAGAGACCTTGGGCTGAAGGCTGTCGCTCATGCTGGTGAAGAGGGACCGC
>NZ_LWGF01001003.1:0-747 GCF_001635355.1 Oleiphilus sp. HI0125 | reverse complement strand
TGTCATTAGTCCTTAGAATAAAAAGCGCTTACGGAACGATCGAAGAAAATGAGTTCCAGAACAAGGAAGATGTTATCTAATGTTTGAACAACACTTAGCGGTTCTGCCTGTATTATTGCCGTTAATCGCTGCGCCACTGGTTGTATTAATAAATAACCCGCGAGCGGCCTGGTTACTTTCTACTCTTTTCGCCGGTGCATGCGTTTATATCTCTTTCGGTCTAGTGTCCGCGACAATGGATGGCGGCGCGCTTCGATACGCACTCGGCGGTTGGGAGCCGCCTTGGGGTATTGAAATGCGTGTTGATTCGGCCAACGCATTTGTATTGCTAACGGTTAGTGTGATCGCCACACTTGTATTACTCTTCGCAAAAGAGAGCATTGCTAGTGAAGTTGCTCACAAGCAATTACCTCTGTTTTACAGCGCTTATTTGTTGTGCCTTGCTGGACTCTCAGGAATCCTAATTACTGGCGATGCATTTAACTTATTCGTCTTTTTAGAAATTTCTTCTCTTGCTACCTACACCCTAGTTAGTTTGGCCGCCGAAAGGCGTTGCTTAACGGCTGCATTCCGCTATTTAGTCATGGGCACAATCGGTGCAACCTTTATATTGATCGGTGTCGGAATGCTCTATATGAAGACCGGCACACTCAATATGCTTGACCTTGCCGAGAGGATTCAGGCGGTTGAAAGTCATCGAACAATCAATACGGGCCTTGCGTTCATCATGGTTGGCGTGAGTATTAA
>NZ_LWGF01001002.1:0-1168 GCF_001635355.1 Oleiphilus sp. HI0125 | reverse complement strand
GTTGTATGCGGTAATGGATCTCTCAAGCGACACCTCTCTAGTTGGAGCGTCAGGCTCAATATCTGGTGTCATGGCCATGTATCTGGGTGTATTCAGGTTGCGCAAAATTGAGTTCTTTTATTGGATTTTTGTATTTGCTGGATATTTTCGAGCACCAGCCTTGCTCATCCTTCCCTTGTATATCGGCAAAGAGATAAGCGACTACTTTCTCAACCCGCATTCGAATGTCGCCTTTATGGCGCACGCGGGTGGCTTTGCTGGGGGTGGAGCATTGCTTGGTTTGATCTACTTCTTCCGACCTCAACTTGTGAATACAGAGTACGTGGAACAAAACCAAGAAATCGATCCAGAACGCGAAGCTAGAGCCAAGATTTACGAACAGATAGACCGCTTCTCATTTGCGAGAGCTGTAGAAAGTATCAAACAGTACAACAAGGATTACGGGGCAAGCTTTGAACTCAACATGCTGGCTTTTAAGTTATCTCAAGAAACGGGATTGAAAGGTCATGCTCTATTTTTCGCGACCTTAATGGATATAAAAATACGAGACGAGCGAGATCTAAGCCAGTTAGCCAATATCTGCGAGAACACACCAGACCTCATGAGCCAGCTGAATGAAGAGCAGCAATACAAGCTGGCATTAAAACTTTGTACTAACGAGCATATAAGCCTTGCTGAAGATATTTTCGAGAAGCTCAACACTCAACAAAATAGTCAACTCAACCTCGATGTTCTGGCCCGAAAGCTGTCGATTGTTTTTGGAAAGTGCAAGCAATCAGAAAAATCCCAGCACTATGCAAATATTGCTGAAACAACAATAGGCCTGGGAGGGAGTCAATAATGTCCTACTGCCATTATCACCCTCTTAGCCCTGCTAGCCATCACTGCACTCATTGCGATCAGGATTTTTGTCCTACCTGTTTAAATGAAAGCAAAACAAACAAAAATCCCACATGCATGATCTGTGAGCGAGAAACTGAAAGCCTTGGCGTTCAATCTGATGTCGTACCCTTCTGGCGGCGAATTGATCAAAGTTTCCGGTATCCTCTGAGCAAGCAAAGCCTTTCGTTTATCGTTGTTGTTTCGATGGCCATGGCAGCGGCAAGCTTTTTGTTTGTGCCACTGATGATAGGTTTATACCTATTAACTTCTGGTGTGATGTTTAAGT
>NZ_LWGF01001001.1:0-1143 GCF_001635355.1 Oleiphilus sp. HI0125 | reverse complement strand
AGATGGTCACCGGAATATCTAAAATCACGTCCAGATCGGGAGTTTCAGAACCAGTACCCAGACCTGCACTAGCTTGATGAGCTGTGCCAGAGAAACTTTCCAAGGGCGCTGCCTGAATATCATTCTCTTCGCCACCTAAGGCTTCAGCCTCGGCCATCGCCGCGGCCCATTCATCCTCAGCGTCACCACCAGCATCGCCAGACTCTTCCATCGCAGCTTCCCATTCAGATGCTAACTTCTCGTCTTCACTTTGACCGTCGTTTTGGGTTTCGTTATCACTCATCTTCGTCTACCAAGCTGGTTGAAGCGGTTGTTGGCCGCTCTATTTTGTCCTTAATCATCAATGCCAGTGATCCATTTTTCTGGCCTAACTGAGCATAAAACATAGGTATTTTGTTTGCCGATACCATGGCATATTCAGGTAAATCTACGGAAATAATGTCGCCTTCTTTTAAATTCGACACTTCACGTAAACTAATTTGGTTTTCTAGTAGGGTTGCGTTAATCGGCACGTTTGCGCTGAGTAAATCTTCACGCATCGTGTTCACCCAACGTTCATCAATTTCATCAACGTCGCTTTGCACACCGGCATCAAGCAGCTCGCGCATAGGCTCAATCATCGAGTAAGGCAGCGCCAAATGCAGGTCACCGCCACCGCCATCTAATTCAATATGGAATGTACTGATTACAACCACCTCACTTGGGCTGACTATATTCGCCATTGAGGGGTTCACTTCAGAATTCACATACTCAAAATCAACTTTAAAAATCGCATTCCAAGCCTCTTTCATATCGATAAAGACTTGTTCCAATACCATTTGGACAACACGATTTTCTGTTGGAGTAAACTCGCGCCCTTCGATTTTAGCGTGTCGCCCGTCTCCCCCAAAGAAGTTGTCAACGAGCTTGAAGACTAACTTCGCATCAAGAATAAATAGCCCTGAGCCACGCAAGGGGCGCATTTTGACGATATTTAAACTTGTTGGAACGTAGAGCGTATGAATATATTCGCCAAACTTCATAATCTGAACGCCACCTGTGGAAACGTCAGCATTACGTCGCAATAAGTTAAACAAGCTAATTCTGGTATATCGTGCAAAACGCTCATTGATCATTTCAAGCGTTGGCATTCGCCCACGAACA
>NZ_LWGF01001000.1:0-9655 GCF_001635355.1 Oleiphilus sp. HI0125 | reverse complement strand
ACACCATAAGCCGGCGGTACCGTCTAAAATTGTACGACCATCATCAGAGGTGTAGTGCATTCCTTCTGCTGAGACGAGCATGCGTGGTTGTTTTTTGAATTGTCGATTAGCCGTGAAGGGCATCCAAAATGCATTGTTATTACCAAAGTCAGAGTTCGACATTTACAAAGCCTCTGTGTGTTATATTGAACGTCTATGAGTCGAGTTTATGTAAAATAAATAAAACATCAAGAGCATATTTGTATTAAATGAAATTTNTTTACAATAATGGGGCAAAAGCCAATATTAGTGCGGGTGTGAGTGGGCATTAAATTAGATTTGGTGTTCAATATATTGAAAGAATAATTGAAAAAACGCGCAAAACTAGTATTGTGCGTATGTAAAGTATACGGCAACACTTTCAGAATTTTACCGGAGTGCAAACATGACAACGGATCAGAACTTACATTATTGGCAGTCATTCGCAGAGACTGTATCGATTGAGGGGCGTGCGTTTATTGACGGGCGTTATCAAGATGCAGAAAGCGGAGAAGTCTTTGATTGTATTAGTCCTATTGATGGACGTGTTTTATGTCAGGTTGCTAGTTCCGGAGAAAGTGAAGCAAATCGTGCAGTCGCTGCAGCAAGAGCTTCTTATGTATCGGGTGTTTGGGCAGATAAATCGCCTGCCGAGCGTAAAGAGATCCTTTTTAGATTTGCGGATTTGATCGAAGCAAATCAAGAAGAGCTGGCTTTGCTAGAAACCTTAGATATGGGTAAGCCGATTAGTGATTCGCTTGGTGTAGATGTTAATGGAACCCTACGTGCCTTGCGCTGGACAGCCGAAGCCATCGATAAAGTATACGACGAGCTAGCCACCACTTCTCACGATCAGCTTGGAATGGTGACGCGTAATCCTGTGGGTGTTGTGGCGGCGATTGTTCCGTGGAACTTTCCTATGTTGATGGCAATGTGGAAATTAGCGCCAGCGCTTGCGATGGGAAACTCGGTTGTACTGAAACCTTCAGAAAAATCGCCACTGACAGCGATCAAACTGGCACGCTTGGCGCAACAAGCAGGTATTCCTGATGGTGTATTAAATATTTTACCAGGATTTGGCCATTCTGTTGGTGCGGCATTAGCCAAGCATGATGATGTGAATACGCTCGTATTTACGGGTTCAACAGGTGTTGCGAAGCGTTTGATGATTATGGCGGGCGAGACCAATATGAAGCGTGTTTGGGCGGAAGCTGGTGGCAAGTCAGCAAACATTGTTTTTGCCGATGCGCCAGATCTAGATGAAGCTGTTGAAGCTGCTGCTTCAGCGATTTGCTTTAACCAAGGCGAGGTTTGTACTGCTGGTTCCCGTTTACTTGTTCAAGATAATATTGCTGATGAGTTCATCGAAAAATTACAGACAGCCTTCCAAGCGTGGAAACCAGGAAACCCATTAAATCCAGCAACAACCATTGGTGCAATGGTTGATGATATTCAGATGAAGCAAGTTCTTGGCTATGTTGAAAAAGGTAGTGCTGAAGGGGCAACCTTGCGTTGCGGTGGCGAGCAGTTGGACATCGAACCGAATGGATATTACGTGCAGCCAGCTATTTTTGAGAACGTAACGAACGATATGGCGATCGCGCGTGAAGAAATTTTTGGCCCAGTACTATCTGTCATTCGTTTTAAAGACGAAGAAGAAGCGTTGGCGATTGCTAATGATTCTATCTACGGATTAGCTGCAGGTTTATGGACTTCTGATTTGAGCCGTGCGCATCGGGTCGCGCGTAAGCTAGAGGCTGGTTCGGTTTGGGTGAATCAATACGATGGTGGTGATATGACGGCACCATTTGGTGGATTTAAGCAGAGTGGTAATGGACGAGATAAGTCCTTGCATGCGCTTGATAAGTACACTGAATTAAAAGCAACTTGGATGAAGATCTAGGTGGCAAAAGAGCTTGGTCAGCGGCCAAGCTCTTTTTGTTTGTATTAGCTGAGCCAATCCTTCAATCGGTGATATAGCATACCGATCGCTAATAAGGGTGATCGGAAGCGTCTTCCTCCTGGGAATTGAATATGACTGATCTTCTCAAACCATGCGATACGGTTTGATTCCCCACTAATTGCTTCTGCAATCACTTTGCCGGCCATGTGTGTCACGTTGACGCCATGACCTGAATACGCTTGCGCAAAGTATACGTTCTCTTTTAAACGACCAACCTGAGGGAATCTGTTTGCGCCAATCCCGATCATTCCACCCCAAGCATAATCAATCGCGACGTCTTTTAAGAAAGGAAATACTTTGTCCATGTTAGGGCGCAAAGCTGCAACAATGTCTTTAGGATCTCTTCCCGAGTACGTGCACAGACCGCCAAATAATAGGCGCTTGTCTGCACTTAAACGGTAATAGTCTAGGTCTATGCGTTGATCGCAAACAGCCATGTCTTGCGGAAGAATTTTATTACATAGTTCTTCGGATAGAGGCTCCGTTGCAATCACGTAACTTCCTGCGGGAAGTACCTGACCTTCGAGCTGTTTATTGAGTCCCGCGACATGTGCGTTGCCGCATATTACGAGCTTATCTGCGATCACTTCGCCAGCTTCGGTTGTAATTCGGTTACGCTTGCCGTACTCAATATTGGTAACCTTAGACTGTTCAAATATTTGAACTCCTAGCTCGTGTGCGGCATTCGCTTCACCACACACCAAATTTAAAGGATGAAGGTGTCCGCTGCCCATATCAATGAGTCCACCGATATAAGTCGTTGAGCCAACCACTTCATGCATTTCGTCTTTTTCTAACAGGCGTGTTTCATGTGGATAACCAATTTTATCTAGCCACGCTTTGTGCTCTTTAAAGTCTTCTACATGTCGAGGTTTATGCGCCAAATCGCAATAGCCCATCTTTAAATCGCAATCAATGTTGTACTTTTTAACGCGCTCTCTGACGATATTAACGGACTCAAATCCCATGTCTTCAATGGCCTTTACACCCTCTTCTCCTAGGGCTTTCACAAAAGGCTCAATACCATGAACAACACCTTGGATGAGTTGTCCACCATTGCGTCCTGAAGCTCCCCATCCGATGCGATATGCTTCGAGCAATACAACTTTGAACCCTCTTTCAGCAAGTTCAAGAGCGGTATTTACACCGCTAAATCCACCGCCAATGACGCATACCTGTGTGTCGAGGCTTTTCGTTAGTGATGGGTAACGCATCGGGTATTTCGACGTCGCCGCATAGTAGGAGTTTGGGTATTCGTTGGAGTGCGTTCTAGGATTTAGCATGTTTGATATTCACAACAAATTAGTTTGATATAATTGACGAATGTATAGCATTTTTTACACGCTGCAAAGTAAAAGATCTATTATTTCATCCTTATGGTGGGTAAGATGTAGCCAAAATGTAGTTGAAGACTAATTGAATCATAAATTAATAGGTGGTTTTACGTGGATGTAGGAAAGCGCTTGTCTGAAGTACGTAAAAAGTCGGGAATTTCGCAACGAGAACTAGCTAAGCGTGCTGGTGTTACGAATTCTACAATCTCGATGATCGAAAAGAACAGCGTCAGCCCCAGTGTGAGCTCTTTGAAGAAAGTACTCTCTGGATTACCTATGTCTCTAATGGAGTTCTTCGATTCTGACGACTCTTCGCGTGTTGATACGCCAGTTGTGTATAGCGCTGACGAATTCTTAGATACCTCAAGCCCTGGTTTAGATTGGAAGCTTATTGGTAAGGCTTTCCCTAATCGGCAAATGTCTTTTATGGTCGAAAAGTTAAGCCCCGGTGCAGATACCGGTGAAGACATGTATATGCATGAAGGTGAAGAGGCTGGGTATGTCTTAAGTGGCAAAATGGAGCTTACGGTTGATGGTGAGGTCTACATTGTTGAGGCCGGTCAAGGTTATTACTTTGATTCACGCAAAGAACACCGTTTCAGAAACCCTTTCGATAGTAATTGTGAGCTAGTATCTTGCACCACTCCTGCAGATTTTTAGTTTATCTCTAGAATTCAAATCTTATTAGGGAGGCTTCTCTAAAAGCCTACAAGCCTCCCAATGTCCCAGGCCTTTCTCACAGTCGCATTAGTTAAACTCAATCGGCGGCAATTTATTTAAGCCAGTTTCTTCTTTAGATTGATTGATAGCAGGTTTTGTTTGTCGAGACAGCTGAGTTGGAGTTTCTAATTCTTTCGACTCAAATGGTTTGCTTTTCTTGGCATTCTCAGCAGCGCGTCGACGTTTGAGCTTGTTTAAAAACTCCTCAACCAAAGGGGCTTTATTTTCGAGCTCTGGCACTTCTAGAATTGCTTTGACCAATAACTCATATTCATCGATTAGCCTAATAAAGTGGGGTGAACTTTTATGCAGGTCTTTGAGCAGTTTTACAGTGAGTTTGAAATTGCCTTTATCAAAATTGCTCCTCGCTAATTCAAATCTCAAATTAGGGTCTGTTGGCAAATAGTGTTTACAAGCCAATGATGCACGTTTGAAGCTAATCGCGAGCTTATCGTTTTGACCCGATTGGGTTAAGTGCTTGAGGTAGCGGTCGAATACTAGTGAAGCTTGATTTGGTGTCTTTGGTACGCGGGCCAAACTTAACTGGAAGCAGGATTCGTTCAGTTCTTTGTCGCCCGGATGGCTTTTTAAAGCTTGTTCATAGAGCCGGGCTACCTTAGTTAGCTCGCCTTTTTTGGTTAGAAGTTTGATATGAGCTAGGCACTTCTCTTTATCTGAGCGAATGCTTTTGGGCTCATTGGTGAGCGATTCAGCCGTGTAACCTAGCTTTGCTTGGTACTGAAAAATCATGTATCCCATTAAGTGGAACATGACCACAGAATAAAAGTTGGAAATCGCGGATTGAAGAGCCATTGAGACAAACGAGCCCTCGTAGCCAATAATTTGGCTAAGCAGATCAACAGAACCAAGCATGACCATCATCAATGCTAAGATAAGGCCATAAGGCATTCCAATACTGCTAATCAGCGCAATTATTTTTAGAGGGTTCAATGCTTCTGCGAGACTCTCCGTCATCGCATAGAGAATGATCATCGCCGGTATTGAAACGATGACAAAGAATCCAAGAAACGAAGCGAATCCTGCTCCTAATAAAGTACCTGCTGTTGCGACAGCCACTAATAGCAATACAAGAACGAAGAGTATTTTGAATACTAAAAGCACACCGCCTTCATAAGCCGATGTGACATTGGGTGCTTGCATATTGCCCATGGCTGTTTCGGAAAGACAGTTAAAGCAATACTTAAACATCACACCAGAAGTTAATAGGTATAAACCTATCATCAGTGGCACAAACAAAAAGCTTGCCGCTGCCATGGCCATCGAAACAACAACGATAAACGAAAGGCTTTGCTTGCTCAGAGGATACCGGAAACTTTGATCAATTCGCCGCCAGAAGGGTACGACATCAGATTGAACGCCAAGGCTTTCAGTTTCTCGCTCACAGATCATGCATGTGGGATTTTTGTTTGTTTTGCTTTCATTTAAACAGGTAGGACAAAAATCCTGATCGCAATGAGTGCAGTGATGGCTAGCAGGGCTAAGAGGGTGATAATGGCAGTAGGACATTATTGACTCCCTCCCAGGCCTATTGTTGTTTCAGCAATATTTGCATAGTGCTGGGATTTTTCTGATTGCTTGCACTTTCCAAAAACAATCGACAGCTTTCGGGCCAGAACATCGAGGTTGAGTTGACTATTTTGTTGAGTGTTGAGCTTCTCGAAAATATCTTCAGCAAGGCTTATATGCTCGTTAGTACAAAGTTTTAATGCCAGCTTGTATTGCTGCTCTTCATTCAGCTGGCTCATGAGGTCTGGTGTGTTCTCGCAGATATTGGCTAACTGGCTTAGATCTCGCTCGTCTCGTATTTTTATATCCATTAAGGTCGCGAAAAATAGAGCATGACCTTTCAATCCCGTTTCTTGAGATAACTTAAAAGCCAGCATGTTGAGTTCAAAGCTTGCCCCGTAATCCTTGTTGTACTGTTTGATACTTTCTACAGCTCTCGCAAATGAGAAGCGGTCTATCTGTTCGTAAATCTTGGCTCTAGCTTCGCGTTCTGGATCGATTTCTTGGTTTTGTTCCACGTACTCTGTATTCACAAGTTGAGGTCGGAAGAAGTAGATCAAACCAAGCAATGCTCCACCCCCAGCAAAGCCACCCGCGTGCGCCATAAAGGCGACATTCGAATGCGGGTTGAGAAAGTAGTCGCTTATCTCTTTGCCGATATACAAGGGAAGGATGAGCAAGGCTGGTGCTCGAAAATATCCAGCAAATACAAAAATCCAATAAAAGAACTCAATTTTGCGCAACCTGAATACACCCAGATACATGGCCATGACACCAGATATTGAGCCTGACGCTCCAACTAGAGAGGTGTCGCTTGAGAGATCCATTACCGCATACAACAGGCCTCCAGCAATTCCTGAAAGCAAATAGAGCAGCAAAAACATCCAACCACCAATGGCTGCTTCAACAGCGAATCCGCAAAAAACGAGGAAGAACATATTGCCAAGTAAATGCATGAAATCGCCATGCAGAAATTGATAGCTAATCGTTTTGAACCAGCTGAGTTCTGATGGAATAAGCCCGTGAGCCAGATAGCTTTGTGAATTGAAGGCTTCGTTGACTTGAGCTCTTAGTTGGAGCCAGTTTTGCCAATTATCAGATACATCATAGGGGTCAAATACTAGGAAGTTGCTATTGCTTTGAATAAATGGATAAAAGTCTTTATCTGAAATGATGCTGTATATGATGTCGGTGTCATAACCGTCGTTATATTCTTCTTTACAGGCTTCCAGCAAATCAGTTTCATTACTTTGCTCTAAATACTTTTGATACCCCTGCCATTCTTTTTCTAACAGATTGAACTTGGCGTATTGTTCATAGGCATATTCAAATTTGGCTGAGTCGCCAGACTGGTAGAGAAAGAAAATGCCAACGTTTAGCAAAACGATCGTGAAGAGCATGACCGGAGAGTATCTCCAATCAAAACGTTTTTCTGTAGGTAGAATGACCATCCGTATCCTTAGTTAAAAATGTCCCTTTATAAAAGCTTAGCAAGAGCTCATGAGCTTTCTAATTTTATTGGACTTTTTGAAAAATAAGGGGGGATAGTGGCGTCTAGGTAAGAGGGTTAGTGTCTTGGTTTAGACATGAGGAGACGTTGGCGCAAACAGGTTCTTTATGCCCACTTCAAGAGTAAAGTGGAACTAAATCTGTATCATTTTGGACTTCTTATTTTCCTTTAGTCATTTGAAAATAACGGACCAAATGGGATATTGAAAACTGGGTTGAACTGTATCTTTATAGACGTTAAGAAGATTTATAAAGCTGACTACAATGGCTAATGAGTTTGATGAGCCGAAATAAATTACACCTCCTCCGAATCAGGGTAGAGCTTTCCATCGGCATCATCTGTAACACAAAGAGTGTTTTATTTTGGTATCAAGATTGTGGTTCAGGACTCGCTGTTTCAACGCCGAAGTAAAACCATTCACCACCCACACTGGTGTGTAATTTTGGTAATATGATGACGCCTCGTTCGGGGGCGACAAGCTCCTCACCATCGGCGTAAGTTGCCAACACATCATTTTTTTCCACGGTATCGTAATGCTTCCAGGGCTGAGTGGTGTCGCCTTCTTTTTCTTTATAAAAAACTGACTTCATCTGTACGAATCGTTGTTGATCCGTTGGCTTTACTCTATCTTGCTCGACGCCTCTAGGATCCATCATCCCCAGATGTGTGAGTGCATTAATAATGGTGTAGTAAGCAATATCCGCGGCATCGTCGTTAAGATGGTTGCCACACTCGATGGTTGTCGCAACACAGCCTACCGATCTAGCGTATTCAACGGTGCCCATGTTATCTCTTGGATCTTCTTCAACCTTACCGAAGGCCTCTGCCCAGCCATAAACAAAGTCATTGATACCCAGCGAACGGCAATATTCAATCTCCTGAGTATTCGTGGAGCCTAAGAATCCAAAGGGCCCACCTTGGGAAGCATAAGAATGAATGTCGAGCAATACATCAGCTTGATCGAGAAGACCGCAAAGCACGGGATCGATGAGGTCTTCATAGTCTTTAGGCGACTCTTTTATGTACATCGCGCGGTTGAGGTTACGTTCATAGAAGCGGGTACCTTGTTCGTATGCTTTGGGATTACAAATCGGGACGCACGTCAATGTGCCTTTGGTTAAAGAGAGCCCATTGTTGAGTTCATCAATTAGCTTGCGAATAGCAGTGGTACCGCAGGTTTCATTGCCATGCACAGCTCCTAAAACAATCAAATGTGGACCAGGGTTGAGCGTCTCGAATCTTGAAATAGAAATCATAAAAAATTAGTTCTGTTGTAAGGTGTTATTCATCATCTGCACATTAATGGTCTAGGGATAATATCGGGTCCCCGTTGTCGATCTGGCCAATGCGAATATCATTTACTCACCATAAACGTCGACGTATGCAATATTGTAGCTCTACCAGCGCATTCCAACAGCAGCCGTTAGCAACTCGCTATCTTAGTGTCAGTTGAATCCTGGGAGAGGAAATAAAAACTGAAAAAGCCTTAACGATGTCCTTCCAGCCTTCAGGAACAGTAGTTCTCAGCCTTCAGCCCCTGACCTGACCAGACATGGGATAAAGCACGGAGTTACAAACAAGTTCGGGATGTCAGTCGGTCCACGTTAGGTGTCTCTTGCGCATGAGTGACAGGCCATGAGCCTGGTCATAATAGGCGGCTTCATTAACAAAAGCGACATAGACCGGTTCGTGATACTCAAACAAGACTGTTTCTCCGGTGTCCAAAATAAAAATTGGCTCGCCCGGGGATAATTTACAATAATCCTGATCCTGTAATTGCGGGTGTATCATGCCGATGATTTCACCACTTTCATCCCGCGGCAAATGCAGTTTCTCAGTAAACTGGAAGACGTCGGCTTCTCGGATAGAGGGTAGGCTCAGTTGTCCACTTAATTGTAAATCGATAAAGTCTAAGGCATGGCTCAATGCTTGGCGTGTATGTTCAAAAGCATCCCACCGAAGCAAGCCTTGCGCTACAGGACCAACTTCAATGAGAAAACCATGCTTGGCTATCGAACAAAGAAAAGAATTTGTAGTAGGGGCGTTATCTTCATAAAATATTACAGCGCCTGGTAGTTGTTTTTGCACATAAAGGGCCATATCCAAAGCAAGCGGATCGTTCTGCTGAACTATAAGCGTAATCCCCATATTTGCTGTAGTGGTATGTAGGTCAATAATCCAGTCAGTCTGAGTGTTAGGGCCTTTGGGGCCAAATTGTTCATTTATTTCTTTTGCTCGGGATTGTTCTCGATTCTCCGGTATATTACTGAGCAACTCTTCACTAAAACATCGATTCAAATCCTGATCGAGGTATCGTCGGTTATTTGCCATCGCTAATTGGTTGGCCAATAAGGTTTTCGCTACAAAATGATTGCGCTCTAACTCTGTCGAACTTGCCTGTAAACGACGAATTAACTGAACGCCAGTACGCTCATTGCCGTGGGTACCGCCTACGATCAAAACTTGGATCATATATTTAATGCTAAAGAAGCTTGATTAGATTAAGAGAGAAGAAACAATATTATAATTTGACAGTTCAAATATTAAATAATGCCCGTAATTTTGTATAGGGCGCCGAGTAAG
>NZ_LWGF01000999.1:0-870 GCF_001635355.1 Oleiphilus sp. HI0125 | reverse complement strand
TCTTGAGGTGGTGTAGCTAATCGATTCGATAGTTGTATGCCGTCTTGATATAGAAAAACGCGATAGATTTCATGGCCTGCAGCTATTGCTGCCTTGCAATACTGAAGAGCGGAATAAGGTGCTTGGCTGCTATAGGGTGAGCCTGTAACAAGTATGACTAGTTTCATAGAAGCTATTGTAGCGATGTGGTCGTAGTTTGTTGAGACTGAAAATGAAAAAGCCCCGCGAAAGCGAGGCTTTTTGCTGATGATCTATTCGAACCTATTCATCTCCAGCAAAAGCTGTCAGCAATTGAAGCAAGCTCAGGAACAAGTTGTAGATTGAAACGTACAAGCTGATTGTCGCCAATATGTAGTTTCTTTCACCGCCGTGGATAATCGCACTTGTCTGGAAGAGGATCGCAGCAGAAGAGAAAATAACAAAGCCAGCTGAGATCATAAGCTGCAAGCCCGGCATACTCGTAAAAAAGCCAATTAGCATTGCGCCTAACAATACAAAGAAGCCGATTGTTAAAAAGCCAGCTAAGAAGCTGAAATCTTTACGCGTAATCAGTGCATACGCAGAAAGGCCAAAGAATGTGAAGGCTGTTAAGCCAAGTGCGTTAGCAACAATTGGCATTGCGCCGGCACCAGCGAACATTCCAATGATCGGGCCAAGCGTGTAACCCATGAAACCTGTTAATGCAAAGGTGCTTACCAAGCCCCAAGCGCTGTTGCTTAGCTTTGCAGTTAAAAAGAATAGGCCGTAGAAGCCAACAAGAGTAACGATAATGCCAGGGCGTGGTGCATCCATTGATAGGTATGCAACGAATGCTGAGAACGCAATAGTTAAACCCAAAAGCATGTAAGTATTCTTCAATACAGAAGACAC
>NZ_LWGF01000998.1:0-906 GCF_001635355.1 Oleiphilus sp. HI0125 | reverse complement strand
TTAATTTTGCGATATGTTGATCTTTCTCGATCCATAGCTCATTAACCCAGGCTTGGAACTCAGCCTTGAATTCAGCATCGCTAGTATAGTCTTTACCTAAAAACTGCTTTGGAATGTCGACTTTTCGAATATCCACTACCACTCTGCTGACCTTTCCACAAAACATATCCCAGATATTTTTTGGGCTATTTGGGTATAGCACTGTCACGTCTAGCATGGTGTGCATTACTTCACCCATGCTTCCTAATACGAAAGCGGCGCCACCCGCTTTGGGCTTTAATAGGTGTTCAAAAGGTGAATCTTGTTTTGCGTGCTTTTCGGGTGTTAGGCGGGTGCCTTCCATAAAGTTGAATACAGATACCGGCGTATATTTAAACTTTTCGCATGCTGCTCTCGTTACTTCTAAGTCTTTGCCCGCTAGTTCAGGGTTCTTTTTAATCTGCGCTGGCGTTGATCGCTTCATAAATGGGAAATCGAGCGCCCACCAACATAATCCAAGCAGTGGAACCCAAATAAGTTCTTGCTTAAGGAAGAACTTAAGCATTGGAATTTTTCGGTTAAATACTTTCTGAACGACAGGAATGTCGGCCCAAGACTGATGATTACAATTAACAAGATACCATTCGTCCTTGCTTAGCCCATCTAGCCCCGTTACATGCCAGTCCATTTTTAGGAATAAAGTGAATAGGCTGCTGTTTACTCCAATCCAAAAGGTAGCGATTTGGATCGCGATTTTTGTGCAAATTTTGCTAAGAAATGAAAGTGGCAAAATAAATTTTAGAAGTGCCACCGACATTAAGAATGGGAAACACACAATGGTATTAAGAATAATGATCAGAACGATCAATACGCCGCGAACAACTCCGGGTAAAAAACTGAACATCGGATGCCTCTTCTTTTATTTTT
>NZ_LWGF01000997.1:0-963 GCF_001635355.1 Oleiphilus sp. HI0125 | reverse complement strand
ATGTGCCTAATTTGGTCTACTCAAGCGTTGCGGGTGAAGGATTGCACTATCTAACAGACCCTAACTATGCGCATCAGTATTACGTAGATTTGACGCCAGTAGCGCAAGACGTCTATACAAAAGGCAATTCTGCAGATGTGTCACGTGACTGGCGAACTGTTCTAGTTGGTGGCCTGCGTGCTGGTGGTAAAGGCTTATTTGCACTGGATGTGACTAACCCAGATGACTTTACAGATTTAGCGACGAATGCTGCTAATACTGTAATGTGGGAATTCACTGAAAGTGATGATGCAAATCTAGGTTTCTTGACGACTGCTCCATTAATCTCATTGATGAATAACGGCAAATGGGCGGTGATCTTTGGTAATGGCTATGAGTCAACCAATGGTCGTGCAGCACTCATGATCTTGTATATCGAAGAGGGTCTTGATGGGTGGGCTGCAACCGACAAAGTTGTGATCGATACAGGTTTAGGTACATCGCTTGATAAAAATGGTTTATCTGGTGTGACAGCTGTTGACTTGAATGGAGATCAGATTCCAGACCGTATTTATGGTGGTGATATTAAAGGCAATATGTGGGCCTTTGATGTAAGCAATACGGATGCAAGCAAGTGGGGCTCTGCTTATAAATCTGGCACAACACCAAAGCCTTTATTCTCAGCAAAAGATAGTAATGGTGCGGCGCAGCCTATTACGGCGGCCCCTAGTTTGGCATTGAACAGTGCGCAAGCCAATAAAGGTTTCTCGCCAAATGCTTTAGTTACTTTTGGTACTGGTCAGTATTTAGTAGATGGCGATCAAGCGAATGTGAATGTCCAAAGCTATTACACCATCTGGGATAGCGGAACTGAACAAGAGCTAGTCCGTACAGATCTAGCGGCTAGAACCTTTACGGAAACGGATGAGGTGAAGTCACTCACTGGTACAGACGTGAACTGGGATAATGATGAAGGTTGGTATA
>NZ_LWGF01000996.1:0-880 GCF_001635355.1 Oleiphilus sp. HI0125 | reverse complement strand
TTCGGGTACAGTTACATTCTGAAATATAAGAACAAACATTAAAACAATAAGAACTTACGCAGTTATTTTTTTAAATTGCCGAACAGAAGAAGGTAGAAAAGGCTCATATAGACGTGATTTTGAAAGCGAAGAACCAGTTAAGTTTAGTGTTGGCAACCCTGGCGTTGATGCCTGTCGTTGCGTCTGCTGAACTGCGTCCTATTTCTGATGAAGAATTTGGCGAAGTATCTGGTCAAGCGGCTGTAGCGTTTGATGTAGACCAAATAGGATCGACAAGTTATACCCGTGTAACGTTGGGTATGGAAGCTGAGATCCAAATGAATATCGATAATCTTGAGGCGGGCCGCTATGCAAAAACAGGCGAAAGTCTTGAGGCTGATTTACAAGTTTCAAACCTCGGCTTGGGTTCGATTTCTACAGATTCATCTAAAGTTCAGCTTGATGGTAATACCTATGACGTGAATGAAATTATTCCGTTTGAGCTGAATGATCCATATTTTGAAATTGCACGAGACGACAATAATGAGCTGATCGGTTTTCGTATTGGTTTTGGCGAAGCGAGAGGTCAGTTGTCTGGCGATTTTGGAAGTATTTCAGGCAATGTTGAGATGGACATTGTTGATGACTTTGGAACTCGTTACGAGTCGCAGCTTCTGAATGCGGCAGGTGATCCTGATAACTCTAGATCAACAAATTTCGGTGTGGCTCGCGAATTTACCGGTGGTACGACAGATTGCTCAACAGGCTGGTATTGCTATGACTTAGGTGATTTCAAAACACTTGATATTGGTGAGCGAAACGCCGACACAGGTGCAGTGGAATACACTGAAGACTTCTTTATTGGCTTCCAGAAACAAGCGACGGAATGGATGACTTCAGA
>NZ_LWGF01000995.1:0-386 GCF_001635355.1 Oleiphilus sp. HI0125 | reverse complement strand
CGACAAGAAGAAGGCGTTGCTCAAGATTCTCGCACCGAAACCTTCGTTGCTTTAAAGTTGCATATCAATAATTCCCGTTGGAATGGCGTGCCATTTTTTATTCGATCAGGTAAACGTTTGCCAACTCGTGTAACAGAGGTAGTGATTCATTTCAAACCTAGCCCTCACCCTGTGTTCACGGATAAAGCCCCCAAAAATAAGCTGGTCATAAGGATTCAACCTGATGAAGGGATTGTGATGAAGTTTGGTTTGAAGCGGCCTGGAGCTGGCTTTGAAGCAGAGGAAGTCGCTATGGATTTTCATTATCAAGATTTGGGTGAAACCAAGCTGTTGAGCGCTTATGAACGTTTATTGTTAGATGCGCTAAATGGCGATTCCACTTTATT
>NZ_LWGF01000994.1:0-862 GCF_001635355.1 Oleiphilus sp. HI0125 | reverse complement strand
TCGAGTTAGCGAGCAAACCGGCGTTGTGGCAAAGGTCAACGCTAACATATTAAATGGCGGAGGATTGGCCACTGGTACTGCGATTACGGGTACTTTCGATATTAATGACGTGAGCATTGATATTTCTGTGAGTGCTACGGCAACGACGACCGATATCCAGAACGCAACAATCACTGCGATCAACAACAAAGCTGGTCAGAGCGGCGTTCGCGCTGAAGCATTTGGTTCAACTTACCGACTCATCGCTGAAGATGGTCGAAACATGGTACTCGACAACTACACCGGTGCTGTTACAGCGAGTTTCGCTAACTTGGGTCTTCCAGCAACTGGTACGGAAACGCGCGGTACAATCTCACTTGAATCATCAGGTAAGATCACGCTTGAAACGCTCACCGGCAACATCGGCAACTCAGGATTCGAAGTTGGCGAATATGGTGGCGCAGAAGATGGCATTCTTGTTAAAGACATTGACGTCTCTACGGTTGCCGGCGCAATCGCAGCACTTGATGCTGTTGATAACGCATTAAATACCATCAACCTGCAGCGTGCGAACTTAGGTGCGATTCAAAACAGGTTTGAGTCCACGATTCAAAATCAACAAATTGCAGCCGAAAACCTGTCTGCTTCGAACTCTCGAATTAAAGACGCGGACTTCGCAGCAGAAACTGCAGAGCTATCGCGAACGCAGGTTCTTCAGCAGGCCGGCCTATCAATTCTGACTCAGGCCAATGCACAGCCTGAAAGTGTGTTGCAGCTTCTTCAGTAAGCTAAGCTCACATCTCTTGAAGCCGGCTACATGCCGGCTTTTTTGTTTTTATTCAATAACTTAGTAAATTATTTTTTGAATCAAAATCATATTTGG
>NZ_LWGF01000993.1:0-939 GCF_001635355.1 Oleiphilus sp. HI0125 | reverse complement strand
ATGAAAAAACGCTTTTATCTAGCTGACGCAAATCATTGACCACGCCATAGCGCATTTCACCTTTCCAGGCAGTACGTCGAGGAATCTTCGCAAACCACGGAATCAATGCCGACTTAAACGAATTTGGAAGGACAATCGCCCAGTCGTATTGCTCTGAGCGCAAACTATGCCCAAGCATTCTGCGAGATTTAATATCAAGCACACCATGCCCTAAAGGCATATCAATGGCTTTATTCACTTCAGGCATTGCTTCAATTATGGGGCGACTCCAAGCTGGAGCAAGAACATCTATTTGTACAGATGGGTGGAGTCGACGCAAAGCAATAAATAAACTCTGCGCCATCACCATATCGCCAACCCAGGACGGGCCTACGATAAAAATTTTCAAATCAGTATCTCCGATACCGTAAAACGCAATTAAACTAGCGTCAGCCAGTCTTGGTTTTGCTCACGCTTACCTTTAACTGCGTCAAAGTACATAGTTTGGAACTTCTCGGTCAATGGACCACGTGCGCCATTACCAATCTTACGTCCATCCAATTCACGAATTGGAAGAACTTCCGCAGCAGTTCCGGTAAAGAATGCTTCGTCAGCCACATATACTTCATCACGTGTAATACGCTTCTCAATGATCTCAACGCCTAGCTCTTCCGCAAAAGCGAAGATAGTACGACGCGTTAAGCCATCCAAGCATGAAGTAAGCTCAGGTGTGAACATCTTACCTTCACGGATAATAAAGATGTTCTCGCCAGAACCTTCTGCAACGTAACCTTCGTTATCCAAAAGCAATGCTTCATCACAACCGCTATCTAATGCTTCACGCAAAGCCAACATAGAATTGATGTAATGTCCGTTAGCCTTCGCTTTACACATGCTGATGTTCACATGATGACGCGTGTAAGAAGAAGTACGTACTTTAATACCCTGCTCGCGAAGCTC
>NZ_LWGF01000992.1:0-1542 GCF_001635355.1 Oleiphilus sp. HI0125 | reverse complement strand
CCGATCAGAGCATTTGGATCTTTTGTCTCAATTGCCTCAAACAACGTAACGCCTAAACCTTCGACCTTGAATCCGCCAGCGCAATCATAAGATGGCTCTTTTTGCACATAGCTTTCAATTTGGGCGGATGTTAAAGGTTTAAATTTCACGCGCGTTAGATCGCAAGTGGTTTCTTCCTTCATTGTTTCGGTGTTAACGACCGAAAGAGCAGTAAAAAACGAAACTTCTTTGCCTGAGCAGAAGGCGAGTTGCTCGCAGTTCTTTTCGAAAGAACCTGGTTTATGAAGATATACTCCGTCGCAATAAGCTACCTGATCGCTACCGATAACAATGCTTTTGCTTGGTGATGAGAGTGAGGCCACCACATTATGCGCTTTTAGTGATGCGAGCTTTAGAGCTAAGTCTTTTGGAGAGTTGGCCGAAATAGATCTTTCATCGATCTTAGGAGCAATGCATTCAACGTGAGAAAACAGCTTTTCTAGTAGAGTTTTGCGGTATTTGCTAGATGAGCCAAGAATAATGTGATGAGTAGTCATTTAGTTTTCTTGAAATAGTTCGAATTGGCGCTAGTGTTTCATATTCCAAACTGATGCTGAAGCCTCAGTTGTGGACTGCTTTGAACGATTGTTAAAAAAATGTTGTTTTCTTTTGACAAGTACGGATCTCGCCAATAGAATTGCGCGCTTATGTCGGATCACTCACTCCCAAAGACTGTCGATCCCCTTAAATATGCTGACCAAAACAAGGTTTTGCAGGGGAAAATTGCAGTGCAATCTATGCCTCGCTTGGCAGATATTGTTCTAAGTACTGAAGGGGATGTAGAAGTAACGCTTGAGTTCGATCGCGATGAGCAACATCTTAGAGTTCTCAAAGGGCATCTAAAAGCGGAATTAGCTTTGACCTGCGAGCGTTGCTTAGAAGCGGTTAACAAGGTAGTAGAGTCAGACTTTCAGCTTGGTATTGTCTTATCAGATGAGCAAGCTAAGAACCTGCCTGGATACTATGAGCCGCTTTTGGTCGAGCCGGAAGTTATGCCGGTTTATGATGTGGTCGAAGAGGAATTGATCCTCAGTTTGCCGATGTTTTCCTATCATGATGATTGTAAAGCAGAGCAGTTTGGGGAAGAGCGAGAAATCGAAGAAGCACCGGAAAAAGAAAATCCTTTTGCCGTGTTATCTGAATTGAAGCTCAAAAAATAGTTTATGATTTGCGCGCACTTATAGATTGCGCCACATGAGAAAGACACCTTTCGGGAGAAACGTATGGCTGTTCAACAAAATCGCAAAACTCGCTCTAAGCGTGGCATGCGCCGTTCACACGACGCGCTAACTGGTGCAACTCTTTCAGTTGACTCAACTACTGGTGAAACGCACCGTCGTCACCACGTAACTGCAGACGGTTTTTACCGTGGTAAGCAAGTTATCGAGAAAGCAGACGACTAAGCGAATTATTCGCACGCTATGACAGGAAACCTGCGCATCGCTGTTGATGCGATGAGTTGTGATCATGGCGCACAAGTGGCGGTTAATGCGTCACTTTCGT
>NZ_LWGF01000991.1:0-1450 GCF_001635355.1 Oleiphilus sp. HI0125 | reverse complement strand
GAACGAGGAATTCTAATCACTTGTTCCCAACGCTTGGCTGATGTCTGGTATCGATTGTATCCACAAAACAACTCATCCCCTCCATCACCAGATAAAGCAACAGTAACGTGTTTTTTTGCCAATTGGCCAGCCAGAAAAGTTGGGATCTGTGACGCGTCCGAAAACGGCTCATCAAACATGGTTGATATAGCAGGTACAACATCCAAAAGATTTTGCCTGTTTACATAAAGCTCATGATGTCGCGAACCAATATGGCCCGCCACCTCTTTAGCAAACCTTGCTTCATTGTATTGAGGATCATCAAAACCAATCGTAAACGTATCGATTGCAGAGGGGCTTTGCGATTGAAGTACACCTGCAACAGTAGATGAATCTATGCCACCTGACAAAAAGCAACCTAAAGGTACGTCTGCCTTTGCTTGAAGAGCTACACTTTGGTTTATTAACAGATCAAGGTCGCATGTAACTTCTGCAATAGAGCCACATTCTTTTTCCGTTTTCCGATTGAGAAAGCTAAAACCATCCCAATATTTTCGAGGCTCGCTGAGCATTAATTCGCCAACAGCGCAATTTACTGTAACCACACAACCTGCTTCTAACTTTTGTACACGCTGGTATATAGTATGCGGAGCTGGAATATACCCATGCCGAAAATAAAGCCCCAAGCTACCCAAATCAATGCTTGGAGTTTCGTCCTTACTGAAAGGCAACGAGTTTAGCTGCGAGCTAAAAACAAACTTACCTGCCACCAAGCCATAGTACAATGGCTTTTCACCGAAGCGGTCCCGCGCGATAGTTAGCTTTTCTTCTACTCTATCCCAGAGCCCCAGAGCAAACATACCAACCAACGAGGAAAGAGTTTTATCAATTCCGTTAAGTACAAAAGCGGCAAGCAACACTTCGGTATCTGAACTTCCCTTAAACTTGCAACCTGAATCAACAAGCTCCTCACGCAACTCTTCGTAATTGTAAATCTCACCATTGAAAACCAGTACATAACGCTCGCACCTAGAAAGCATTGGCTGCTTACCCAAGGCGCTCAGATCATGAATAGAAAGGCGTTGGTGACCAAGAATTATCTTTTCACCAACCCAAATACCAGATTGATCGGGGCCACGCTGAAGAATTCTCTCAAGACTACCCTTGACCAATAATTCATCACTCGGGCTTACACTAGGTGTTTTCAGTAGACCGGAAAAACCGCACATACTATCCCTTAGGTAACAACTAAGTTTCTTTTATGAGCTAGCTTTTTTCTTACTATTGGGCGACAAAAGTGAATATATCGAGCAAGCCAGACTATGTATACAAACGCACTTTTCTTATGCTTATCAGGCCAAGCGCGATCAAAAAGCGATTTAAACAAATCAATGTATCCATCGTCTAACGCTTTCACTGATAAGTCAAAAATCAATTGAGACAAAGCGATTCGGCAAGACATCTTTTCACT
>NZ_LWGF01000990.1:0-1337 GCF_001635355.1 Oleiphilus sp. HI0125 | reverse complement strand
GCTGAATAAACAAGACGCTGCAGCGCTTAAGTCCACTATAAAGGCACAGCAAGCTAAAGTGAATGACAGTGCCTTATGCCCTTCTGCTAAGGTTCTTGCAGATATGCAGTCAAAGTCTGCTTCGTGGCTTGAGCTCTGCACCGCCTTATCATCTGAGCATAAATCTCAACTATTAGCATCCAGCATCAATGAGCAAAAGCTATCCGAACTTGAATCGACTGCGAAGCAAAGTCATCAAGATGCTCAAAACATTAAGCAAGCTGATAACGTACCCTTCGATGCATTTCTTGATGCATACGTCTCACCATAAAGAACACCCATACTCGGATGCGAAACGCTTCCGAGTTTTTTCAATTACGTAAAGCTAATCCCCGCCTTTTTTGAGAACTGTCCGTTTCTGACAAATATTTCATCGTTCAAAATTTGCGCATTGCCGTGCATGTGCTAATTTTGTAACTGTACGTAACGAAATGTGTCAGCGTATTACCTAAAAAAACATAAAGACACATTCTTAGCGTGCAGAGTAGTGTTCATTGCACTAACGTAAATATATGTAACCTGTATTCGCGCATTGCTTTTAAAGCGAACAAAAATGATAAGCGCATCACAAAATACAGACTACGCTATCAAACCGTTATGTGTTGACTTGTGCGTGCCGAACCGCTTGAAGTCGATTGTACAGAGCAACTACCAATGCTCTGTGCATGAAAGTGCTTGGCAGCCTATTGAAAGGAGTGGCCCAATGGCCGAAGACTTTTCTTTAAGCTGGAATTTAGAATCTCTTAACAAAGCTTATAAGCAAGGCTATATGTCTGGCGTTATGGGCAAAACAAGAGAAGACCGCCCCGGTATGAGCGATGTTGTGCTTGCCGCGTGGGAGGCAGGCTGGGAGGACGGCAACGATGTTGCCATCCAAGACACGCCTAATGTCGTGCGTCTAGCTTCCTAAATTTGAACAACAAAGCTGGTAAATAGTAGGTCTTGTACACCTGTCTTACCTACTTCCTCAGCTAAAGCTTCTTTTACTCTGCTAAGCGCAGCCAGACGAATAGTCTCTTGCGCTGTGTGAGAGCTCATTCCCTCTTTAGATTGTTCAGACAATAACATTACTATTTGATGCCTAATCAAAGGAGCATGGTGCTTTACCAACTCGACATGCTCTTCGCTTTCAACTTTTAAAGATATCTCAGCTTTTACATAAGATAGTTTTCTGCGAGGCTCGCCAAAGTTACTTACAAATGCAGGATTCATGGTGTGATAAACAGCTCTTTGTTTTTCTGAAGATTCATCCTCTGCAAAGGCTAGTTGCATGGTCATTAAAGCGCCGATTAGAGCGA
>NZ_LWGF01000989.1:0-17344 GCF_001635355.1 Oleiphilus sp. HI0125 | reverse complement strand
GACACAAAAACGTGTACAGTTTTAGGTTACTCGGAAGAGTTAAAGGCGAATTAAATGAAAACGTTAAGTGCAAAGCCAGAATCGGTAAAACGTGACTGGTATGTAGTTGATGCTACAGACAAAACACTAGGTCGTTTGTCGACCGAAATCGCGCGCCGTTTGCGGGGCAAGCATAAACCAGAATACACTCCTCACGTTGATACAGGCGATTACATTGTCGTTGTTAATGCTGAGAAAGTTGCCGTAACTGGTAAAAAAGCAAGTGACAAGATTTATCACCATCACACAGGTTACATTGGTGGCTTGAAATCAATTTCTTTTGAAAAATTGATTGATAAAGCTCCTGAGCGTGTAATCGAAGGTGCGGTAAAAGGCATGTTGCCACGTGGTCCACTTGGTCGTGCAATGTTCAAGAAGTTGAAAGTGTATGCGGGTAACGAGCATCCGCACACTGCTCAGCAGCCAAAAGATCTAGAAGTTTAACGGAAGGCGATTATGTCAACTACATATAACTATGGTACTGGTCGTCGTAAAACTTCGGCGGCACGAGTGTTCTTAAAGTCTGGTTCTGGTCAAATTGAAGTTAATGGCCGTCCTCTAGACGAGTTTTTTGGTCGTAAAACTGCTCAAATGGTTGTTCGTCAACCTCTTGAGTTGGTCGAAATGGCTGACAAACTAGACGTTAAAGTAACTGTTAAAGGTGGTGGTACTACAGGTCAAGCTGGTGCTATTCGTCACGGTATTGCGCGTGCTTTGATTGAGTATGATGAGTCATTGCGTAGCCCGCTTCGTCAAGCAGGTTGGGTAACACGTGATGCGCGTGCTGTTGAACGTAAGAAGGTTGGTCTACGCAAAGCGCGTAAACGTCCTCAGTTCTCTAAGCGTTAATATGCAGTATATTAAAAAGCGCCTGTCGGTATTTGCTGTCAGGCGCTTTTTTTTAGCCGAACATTTAACTGTCAACAAATCGATTAAAGTTGTTGATGGCCTATCTTAATTTAATTACTATTTGTGGCTTTTAGGATATGCCCTACCTTTTGTGTGGGTAAGGTATTTAGTGCTCTAAAAGTTCTTGGTGGCTAAAGCGCTAGGGGCTACAAATAATAAGATATGAGTATTATTTTTATTTTCGGGGGAAGCCTGTATGAGTGAAGGCGACGTTAATGCGAGCCGTCGCAGATTTTTGATAGGTGCGACTTCAGTGGTTGGGGGTGTTGGTGCGATAGGTGCTGCAGTCCCGTTTGTGGCCTCATGGAATCCAAGTGCCAAAGCAAAAGCTGCGGGTGCGCCAGTTAAAGCATCGGTGGGTAAGTTGGAGCCGGGTCAGCGTATGACTGTTGAATGGCGAGGTAAGCCAGTTTGGGTTATTCGTCGTACTCAAGAGATGTTAGATAACTTAGATAAGTTAGCTGACCGTCTGCGTGACCCAATGTCAGAAGTGCCTCAGCAGCCTGAGTATGTGAAAGGTGTGTATCGATCAACTAAACCAGAGTACGCAGTGCTAGTTGGTATTTGTACTCATCTAGGTTGTTCTCCCCAGTTTGTTCCTGAAGTTGAGCCTCAAGAGTTTGATGAAAACTGGATGGGCGGATTCTTCTGTCCGTGTCACGGCTCACGTTTTGATTTAGCAGGTCGCGTATTTAAAGGTGTTCCTGCGCCAACTAACTTAGTTGTACCACCATATAAGTATCTTGATGATGCCACAATTATGGTTGGTGTTGATGAGGAGGCTGCGTAATGCAAAAGCTAATTTCATGGATTGACGAGCGTTTACCGGTCGTCAATGCTTTTGAAAAGCATATGAGTAAATATTATGCGCCAAAGAATTTTAATGTTTTTTACTTCTTCGGCGTATTGTCGTTTGTTGTTTTAGCTAACCAGCTTTTAACTGGCATTTGGCTAACAATGAGTTATAACCCTTCAGCAGAGGGTGCATTTGCGTCTATTGAATACATCATGCGTGATGTTGAATATGGTTGGTTGTTACGATATCTGCATTCAACAGGTGCTTCGGCATTTTTTGTTGTTGTTTATATGCATATGTTCAGAGGTCTGCTGTACGGTTCGTACAAAAAGCCGCGTGAGTTGGTCTGGATCTTTGGTATGACTATTTACCTAGCTCTTATGGCCGAAGCATTTATGGGCTACTTATTACCTTGGGGACAGATGTCTTACTGGGGTGCTCAGGTAATTGTTAACCTCTTTGGTGCAATTCCATACATCGGTGAAGGGTTGGCTTTGTGGATTCGTGGTGACTACCTGATTTCAGGCATTACCTTAAACCGTTTCTTTGCTCTTCACGTTGTTGCGTTACCAATCGTTATTCTTGCGTTGGTTGTGTTGCATATTCTCGCGCTTCATGAAGTTGGTTCTAATAACCCGGATGGTATCGATATTAAGAAAGACAAAGATGAAAACGGTATCCCAAAAGATGGTATTCCTTTCCATCCTTTCTACACAGTGCACGATATGGTCGGTATTGTTGTATTTTTGTTCGTATTCTGCGCGGTGGTCTTCTTCTTCCCTGAAATGGGTGGTTATTTTTTAGAGAAGCCTAATTTTGAGCCGGCGAATGCTCTTAAGACGCCTGATCACATTGCGCCTGTATGGTACTTCACGCCATTCTATGCAATCTTGCGTGCTGTTCCGGATGCGTTCTTGGGTGTTGTGGCGATGGGTGCGGCAATAGCAATTCTGTTCGTATTGCCATGGTTAGATCGTAGCCCGGTGCGTTCAATGCGTTATAAAGGCAACTTAAGTAAAATTGCTCTTGTGTTGTTTATCATTTCGTTCTGCATTCTTGGTTACTTGGGTGTTGTGGTAGCAACTCCAGGTAGAACTTTGCTTGCTCAGGTCTTGACTGTTATTTACTTCGCTTATTTCATTCTTATGCCTTGGTATACAAGTATTGAGAAAACTAAGCCTGTACCAGAAAGGGTGACAATGAAATGATTAAGCTCGTTGCTACGTTATTTTTCACAATTAGTGTGAACAGTGTATTGGCAGCTGTTGGACCGGCGGCTCCTGTTGATGATATTGATACTGATATTCGTGATCAAGAGTCTATGCAGCGTGGGATGGCGTTGTTTACTAATTACTGTTTTGGATGCCACTCGCTTGAGTACTCGCGCTATGAACGTTCTGCAAATGACTTAGGTATCCCAAAAGAGATTTTTGAAGAAAATCTACTTGAGGGCGACGCTAAGATCGGTCAATTGATGACTACCTCTATGGATAAAGATCAAGCGAAAGCTTGGTTTGGCAATCCACCGCCTGACTTGACGTTGGTGGCGCGGTTACGGGGGCCAGATTGGTTGTATAGTTACTTGCGTGGTTTTTATGCAGATCCTTCGCGTCCATATGGGGTAAATAATGTCGTATTCAAAGATGTCGGTATGCCACATGTTCTAGCAGACCTGCAGGGTATGTGTGCTGAGCCGCCACTTATGGGTATTGATACTGAAGTTGATCCTCTTTCAGGTAACATCGTTAAGAGTAGTGGCTGTCAAGAATATAAGTCGGAAGGTTCTATGACGCCAGCTGAGTATGACGAAGCCATCTATGATTTGGTAAATTACCTTGAGTATGTCGGTGAGCCGTCACGGATAGAAAGTGAGCGTATAGGATTATACGTTCTTGTCTTCTTGGCGTTCTTCTTTGTGTTCGTCTACTTCTTGAATAAAGAGTACTGGCGCGATATCCACTAAGTCTATCTAAGTAGCTATAAGGCTGTTGGCAAACGCTAACGGCCTTTTTTGTTATAACGTGTGTTGAATTATGACGCGCTTTGATAAGTGTGTATAATTCTGGCAGTTTTGTATTCTATGTATCGAATTTTCGATGCGTTCTATTTATAAGGAGCTCTTGTATGGGCGTTGTGACCAAACGGTCGTCGATGACGTTTTTTTCTGATGGTGCAAGCCACTATAGCCACCGAGTCCGTATCGTTCTCGCCGAAAAAGGTGTGGCAGTAGATATTATTGATGTCGATCCAGATGAAAAGCCTGCAGAGTTAGCTGATCATAACCCATACAATGAATTGCCTACATTGGTAGATCGTGATCTTGTATTGTATGAAGCTGATATCATGATGGAGTATTTAGATGAGCGTTTCCCTCATCCTCCATTGTTGCCTGTCTACCCAGTAGCACGCGCGCAGAGTCGTCTA
This sequence comes from Oleiphilus sp. HI0125, assembly GCF_001635355.1. NCBI lineage: Bacteria > Pseudomonadati > Pseudomonadota > Gammaproteobacteria > Oceanospirillales > Oleiphilaceae > Oleiphilus > Oleiphilus sp. HI0125. The sequence continues at coordinate 13,176 of NZ_LWGF01000989.1, read as the reverse complement.
ATGATGTACCGAATTTCAAAAGACTGGTGCTCTCTTGTTGACTCTATCCTAGCGGATCCAGAATCTTCATCTGCAAATGAAAAGCGTAAAGAGTTCAAAGAAAGTCTTTTGGCAACAGCACCAATTTTTGCTGATAAGCCTTTCTTTATGAGTGAAGAGTTTACGATTGTAGATTGCTGCATTGCGGCCTTGTTGTGGCGTTTGCCTGTGCTAGGCATTGAGTTGTCAGAGCCAGCAGCTAAGCCGATATTACGTTATATGGATCAGATGTTCTCTCGTGAGTCATTCCAAGAGAGTTTGTCTGAAGTTGAAGCAGAAATGCGTCACTAGTCACTAGCATACAAGGAGGATGGTGTGACCCCAAGTAGGCCATACCTGGTTCGTGCATTAAATCAATGGATTATTGATAACGGCCTAACACCGTATTTGGTAGTGGATGCCGGTATTCAGGGCGTTCATGTGCCTGAAGATTATGTAACTAATGGTCAGATCATCCTCAACATCAGTCCTAGCGCTGTAACAAATTTACTTATCGAAGATGCCGCAATTGAGTTTCAAGCTCGTTTTGGTGGTGTTCCGATGCAGGTATATATCCCAGTAGTTGCTGTCATGGCAATCTATGCAAAAGAGAATGGTCAAGGCATGGTTTTTGGTGCAGAGCCAGGTGCACCTGAGCCGCCACCATTCGATGAAGAGCCGGTACAAGAGCAAGGTTCTTCACCTCAGAAGCCATCTTTGAAGATAGTTAAGTAAGCCTTTATAAGGCTGCGCCAAATAGCTTCGATTCAACAGATTTTATAAGAGCGTTGCAGGCAAATATCGCCAACTGAAGTCCGTTCGAGATGGAATTTGTTGGTAGCTTGATCAAGGCATCAGTCATATAGTTTGTCGCATCTTCGGAGCCATTAATGAGCAGTGTTTTGATTCCTTTTTCTCGTGCTGTTGTTAGGGCTTCCTCGAAACTTTTGTGTTCATCTCCGATACTGATTAATACTAATACATCACTTTCCATTCCCATTGCTTGAATCTGTTTAGCGATCATATTGGCAGATGGCGTGTCGCTATTTAGGCTGTCTAAATCGATATTTATTGCAGGGAAGCCTGGGCGCTCAAATTCATATTGGTCAATAAAGGCAGAACTAATGATTTGTGCAATCGGGTTGGCAAACCCAAGGCCGCATACTAAGAGCTTTTTGTCATTAAGTAGGGCGTCTACGATTAAGGTGCTTGCGTGATCGGTTTCTGATGCAATGCTCGGAATGTGCTCTGAGGCGATATCGATTTGGTCGCACAAATATTTGGCAATTGGGGAAAGGTCGTTCATTGGTAGTCAGGTGCTCCAAATGCTGATTTAATCCAGTTGATAGGCTGTTTGCATTCATGTGTGGCGAATGTGACGGTATCGAAACGACAGGTGCTATCAAATAGTTTGTGCTGTTGCATGTAAAGTAAGGCAGTTTTTACTAGTTTTGCTTGTTTTGTGTTGTTGATACTTTCTTGCGCACTGCCAAAGGTATCGGTTTTACGATAACGAACTTCGACAAATACAATCGCGTGGTGATCGCGCATTATAAGATCGATTTCTCCTAGGCGGCATGAATAATTGCGGGCAATAAGTTTTAGTCCGTTCTTCAATAGATGCTTTTCTGCTAATCGCTCGTATTTCGTTCCCTTGTTGTTCATTTATATCGTCCCTGATACAAGAATTAATTAATTGGTATAGCTTTCCCACCTTGATATTTAGCCCATTGCAGTCTTCGGATGATTGATCCATCGTCGTCAATAGACAGTTTCCCTGTTCGTCCCTGAACAAAGCTATTTGGGATCTCGCGGAGCAACGCTAAGCGTGGCGATAGTGAATACGCATCGGCGCCTAAAGCGTAAAAGCGCATGTATTGTGCTGCGATATTCTTTCGCGAGGCATCGATTTGTAGCTTAATTCGATCTGTTTTATTAAAAGCCCACGGGATATCTATAAATTGGACTCCAGATAGGTCATTGTTCGTGTCTGTACTGTTCGGTTCGTGGATACTTGATGTGGCGAATACCGGAACGTCATCAGCGAAGTTGAATGCAAAGAGCGGATTGATGCGTTTGGCGTTCTGATTGTTTCCGAGTAACACAATTGCATCAATATCACGACGTCGTTCGGGGCGGGTCTCAAGTTTTAAGCCGGTAAGCCGCGCTATTGCGTTGCTACGCTTCTTGCTTGTGTCGGTAGATAGAAGCGCTGCAACTGCGTCAGAGAGAGAGGTTTCCTTGCCATAGGCAGCTTGTGCAACGACGTTTCCACCTTGCTTCTCAAATAGTTCGTAGAAAGTACTTGTTAAACGTGACCCACGGCTTGTGGTTTCGCCAATGATCGCAACGCGGTTCAAGCCTTGCTCTATTAATCGGTTAGCGATTTGAGCTAATTCGTGTTCTGGAGCAAGTCCGAAGAAATATAACTCGTCATTGATGAGTGTTCCGTCTGAGGAATTTAACGCCAAGGTCGTAATAGGCAATTCCGTCAAATCATTAAGTTGTTGAATGTTTGATTTTACAACCGGACCAATAATAAGTGTGTTCGGACTGTTATCGATTGCTTGGTTATATAACGCAGGGATTGTTTGGCGGTTCGTATCAAATGCCTCGATGCTGATTGGTTTTTGTGCATTAAAGTTCGCAGCCAAGAACCCGTCGGTAATAGCAATGCCAATATTTTCAAATTGCCCGCTAAATGGCAGCGCCAGAATAATTTTATTGGGCGCCGTTTCAGGAAGCTTAATTAGTGCTTCAAGTTCAAAAGGGAGGTTGTCAGTAGCTGGGTGGCGAGGGTTTTGGTTGAGCCAGTTTGTAAGAAGAGTGTATTGCTCGTCGATACTTGCCGTCGAAAACTTGAGTTGTTTTGCGAGATCTACCCAAGCGATGGTGTTATCTAGATGGCCATCTTCTTGAAATGCGACGAGGTCGTTTAATTCGGTTCTTTGGAGTAGTAACCAAATTTCCTCGCTAAGCTGCGCGCTCTGTTGATAGCCAAAGACGCCTTGGTAATCTGATAGGAGTACTGCTGCATCCAAAGGGTGGTTTATTTTGCTATATGCCGTCGCAAGTAAGCGAACAATAGTTTCTTGCTGAGACAGGCTAGTTCTGAGGATGCTATCGACCTGGAGGTCGTCTAGCGTTGTTTTTAAAGTTTCGACATTATTTGTTTGAAGAGATGTTTCAATTAACGTCAGGTTATAAGTGGAAAGTTCGTCTGATGTTAAGCTCTGCGTTTGTACGTTCTGTAAAGCATGTTGCGCTTGTGTGTAATAGCCTTGCTCAAGAAAGGCTTGTGCAGCGTTTAAATAATATCGATTCTTTTGGGTTTCGGATGTTTGCGCTTTCGCATCTTGAAGATACTGTTCTCCAACGCTTAAAGGTTTGATTTCTTGTTCAGGAGATTTCCCGCCAGTTATGGTCTTGGGCTGACTGCTGCACCCGGCAATGATTAAGCCAATTGAGAGTGAGAGCGTCAGAAATCTTAAGGGTATTCTAATCATGTTGAATGCAGTAGGAGGAACGAAGCTGTTATCATACGGTAATTCTAGAGCGAGGATAACAAATTTGGAAAGCGCTATTTATATTGTTGCCACACCTATTGGTAATTTAGGCGATATTTCTCAGCGAGCGATCGAAGTTCTTGGAAATGCCGATCTGATCGCGGCGGAAGATACAAGGCATACAAAGAAGTTGTTGTCTCATCTAGGTATTCAGAAAGAAATGCTCTCCCTGCATGAGCATAATGAGCGAGAACGGGTTGATCAGCTCGTTGGTTTGGTTAATCAAGGAAAGAGCGTAGCGTTGGTCTCTGATGCAGGCACGCCCCTGATTTCAGATCCAGGCTATGTGCTGGTGTCTCAGGCGCGGGCACAGGGTGTAAAGGTTTTACCTGTTCCGGGTGCATGTGCGTTAATTGCCGCACTAAGTGCATCTGGGGTCGCGAGTGCTCGATTTTCCTTCGAAGGTTTCTTACCTGTTAAGCAAAAAGCGAAGCGAGAACAGTTGGCAGCATTGGTCGATGAGCAACGGACAACGATATTTTACGAATCGACCCATCGAATTATGGATACGATGAAAGCTCTGTGTGACGAGTTGCCGGCTAGAAATATATGTTTGGCTCGTGAGTTAACGAAAACGTTTGAAACTTTTCTTGTTGGTACCGTTGAAGACGTTTTGTCGAGCTTGAATGAAGACGAAAACCAGCGTCGTGGTGAGTTCGTTCTTTTGGTTGAAGGTGTTCAGGAGAGTGATGCTTCTAGCGAAATAACGCCAGAGGCACGTGCTTTACTTTTGTCTTTGGCAAAAGAAGTGCCTCCCAAAAAAGCGGCTTCTCTTGTGGCTGAGCATTATGCCTTGAATAAAAAAGATCTATATAAGCTGCTAGTAGAAAATTAGTGTTCGTTCCTTGTTAAAAGTCAAAAATTGAACCAAACTCTGGACTAAATAAATATTGCAAGGTGAGCTCATGATTGATCTCTACCGATGCATTAAGTGTTGTTCTTGCCGTGTCGGCATTATTCTTTTTGTTTTCGTTCCTCTTAAAAATTCATATGCCTTTGATTTGCTGTCCGAAGGAGCGCTAGATTCCGTGTCTGCTGTATCGGCAGAATCTGCTGAGGCTCTTTTGAATGTTGCGGGCTCTCCGGCGGCAGGTATAACAATAGATGGATACGAGTCGCTACCTTTTCGAGACGGTGATGTTGATGGGCAAGACCAAGGAAGTGCTCCTTTGGATTCTGCTTTAGCTGATCAGGTTGAGGCTTGGGCTGATGAGCGGCGCAATTCATCGGGCTCTGGGTTTGAGGTGGGTTTCGTTGATGAGTTGCCTGCTGCGGTAATCAAACAGGCCGTTCAAGAAGAGTCTGCTGCTATTCAAACTGCGATCAATGCAGATGACCCTGAGGGTGAAACTGACGAGCCAGATTTTGAGGTAAATCGAGTCGATCGTTTGTTCGAGGCGCGTTCTAATGAGCTTGGCTTTACTAGGTTTGTTTTAGATAGAGATTTCGATCGCCGCGCGTCGATTAATGTTGATCCGAATGATTTTGATCGAAATGCGGGGGATGCTTATGTGTTCAATGTTGATTCAGCCAATTCCAATCGAAGAACAGCAGTGAGAGACGAGTTTAAGCCTCTCTTCTAGCGCGCTTACCTGTTTATTGCCAATTAAAAACTTGCGATCTATTTGTTAGTGATTACACTACGTGCCGAGCTTGCTGGACAATCGCTTCTTTCGAGAAGAGGAAAGTCCGGGCTCCATAGAGCAGAGTGCCAGGTAACCCCTGGGGGGCGCGAGCCTACGGAAAGTGCAGCAGAAAGTATACCGCCAGCATTGTTGGTAAGGGTGAAAAGGTGCGGTAAAAGCGCACCGCGCGACTGGTAACAGTTCGTGGCGATGGTAAACCCCACTCGGAGCAAGACCAAATAGAAACCCTACGGTGTGGCTCGCGCTGGGTTTGGGTAGGTTGCTTGAGCCTGGTGGTGACGTCAGGCCTAGATGAATGATTGTCCTCGACAGAACCCGGCTTATAGGCAAGCTCAAAATTCCTCTTTATAGTTGAACTCCCTTCTTTCCTTTCCTTAATCGTTCAAAATATTCTTAAACTTAAAGTAATTTCTAGAATAGATCTTTATGCTACTGAAATGATTGAAAAAAACACTTCACGACTTGCTGTTTTTCTCCGGTTCATCTCCTCAAACCCCTTTAATGGTGCTGCTTTCCCTCATTTTGCTTAAGAAATTTGCTTGATTTAGCACTATTGAGTTTCTATAGTGGGAAAAAGTAGTGAAAGGTGGGTTTTTTTGGTATTTTTTACCAAATTATAATAATTCAGGGGTTTGAAGGGTGTTTTTAGGCAGCCACGCAATCAACATGGACGCAAAAGGTCGTATGGCGATTCCGACGAAGATTCGGGAATCGCTGTCTTCTTTTTGTGGTGGCCGTGTGGTAGTGACTGCACATACCGAAGAGCGTTGCTTGTTGGTTTATCCAGAAAATCAGTGGCAAGAGCTTCTTCCTAAACTCGAAGCACTTCCTAGTTTCAATAAAGCCTCTCGAAGAATTCAGCGACTCATGATCGGTTATGCAACGCCATTAGAAATGGATGCAAATGGACGCATTCTTTTGCCTACGCCTCTGCGCGAATATGCTGGGCTTGAAAAGAAAACCATGTTGATTGGTCAAGGTAAGAAATTTGAATTGTGGAGTGAGCAACGTTGGATTGATTGGCTTGATGCTGACGAGTCTGATGATGATATTCCAGAACAATTACATAACTTGTCGCTATAGCTATGACTGACTCTGCCCATATTACAGTGCTTCTTAATGAAGCCGTTGATGCCCTTATAGGCAATGAAGAAGGACTATATGTTGATGGAACCTTTGGCAGAGGTGGGCATAGCCGTCTCATTTTAAGTCGTTTGTCAGAATCAGGGCGTGTGGTTGGAGTTGATAAAGATCTAGCTGCTGTTGCGGTTGCAAACAAACTTCATGATGAAGACGCCCGTTTTGAGATAGAGCATGGCTCGTTTGTCGATATTCCACTGTATTTAGCTAAGCGTGGTGATGAGTTGGCAGATGGAGTATTGGTTGATCTAGGTGTTTCGTCACCGCAGTTGGACGAAGCTGATCGAGGTTTTAGTTTTATGAACGACGGCCCTCTTGATATGCGCATGGATATCAGTGCTGGTATTAGTGCTCAGCAGTGGCTCGCAGAAGTCGAAGAGCAAGAGTTGGTGCGTGTACTAAGAGATTATGGTGAAGAGCGTTTTGCTAAGCGCATAGCTGCTGCAATCGTCGAGGCGAGATCTAAGCAAGTCATTGATACCACCTTGAAGCTTGCAAATATTGTGTCTGAAGCGAATCCAGCATGGGAGAAGCACAAGCATCCAGCGACGAGAGCTTTTCAGGCAATACGTATTGAGATCAACAAAGAATTAGCTGATTTAGAGTTGTTCCTTGAGCGCGCTGTGAGTGCATTGAAAGTAGGTGGTCGCCTTGTGGTTATTAGCTTTCACTCACTGGAAGATCGAATGGTCAAGCGGGCGATGAAAAAATTAGCGAAAGGGGATGAGCCGCCACCGGGCGTCCCTGTTTTAGAAAGTGATATAACGCGACGGTTTAAGTTGATGAGTAAGGCCATTAAGCCGAGCAAAGAAGAGATTGAACAAAATCCACGATCCCGTAGCGCAGTGATGCGCGTGTTGGAGAAGCTGAGTGATGAATGAATACTTAAGATTTTTCCTGCGTGCGCGACATGCTGAATCCTTAAAAGGCACTGTTAAGCCTCTGTTTGATGCAGGTCTCAGTGAAGGCGGGGTTGCTCAGCGACTTCAAGCTATTTGGCAAGTGTTGCCGGTCAAAGAATTGTTGCTGTCGATGGGTTTGGTGTTGGTAATGACGTTAACGGCACTTGGTGTTGTGTATTCGTCGCATATTTCACGCGAACTATTCGCTGAGCAAGCTTTGCTTCAAGAGCGTAATGATCAGCTTCAGTTGGAATGGGCGCAGTTGCTTTTAGAGCAGAGTGCATTTGCCTCTCCAGGGCAGATTGAAAGCGTCGCGACGCAAGAATTAGAAATGGTGCTACCTAATGTAAGCGCCATCGAGTTAGTACAATAATTGGGATATCGAAGTGAGTGATAAGCCTTTAACAAACACACATATTGTAATGTGGCGCTATTATGCGTTACTTGCGATTTTGTGCTTGGTTGTTTTGACCTTGATGGGTCGGGCTGTGCACTTGCACATCTTCGAACAAAGCTTTTTATCGCATCAAGGCGATGTGCGCTCCATTCGTCTTGAGCGCTTAGATGCACACCGAGGCACAATATCTGACCGATATGGTGAGCCTCTGGCAATAAGTGCAGCGGTCGAAACCATTTATGCAAATCCAACCCAAGTCAAACTTGGGGATGAAGAATATGCTCAGCTTGCCGCCGCGCTTGGAGTGAATAAACGTTGGCTCAAACGGCGGCTTGAAAGTAATCGAGACAAGCAGTTCGTTTATCTCAAAAGAAAAGCAGCACCTCACGAAGCCCAGCAAGCATTGCAGCTGGGTTTTTCTGGTATTTACAGCCGCAGAGAATACAAGCGATTTTACCCTGCAGGTGAAGTCGCTTCGCACATTGTGGGCTTCTCAAATATCGATGAAAAAGGCCAAGAGGGTATCGAACTCGCGTATGACGAGTGGTTAACTGGTCGAGAGGGTAAGCGTCGTGTTTTGAAGAACCGTGCCGGTCAAGTTATTAAAGACTTAGGTGTCGTAGAGCTGGCGCAGTCGGGTAATGACATTAGCCTTTCGATTGATATGCGCCTGCAATATCTTGCTTACCGAGAGTTGAAGGCTGCTGTAGATATCCACCGTGCAAGAGCGGGGTCAGTTGTGGTTCTAGATATCGAAACCGGTGAAGTCTTAGCAATGGTGAATCAGCCATCTTACAACCCGAATAATCGATCAAATCTCAACGTGTCACATCTGCGTAATCGAGCCATTACGGACCTATTTGAGCCGGGCTCGACCATGAAGCTTGTGACCTTGGCTTCGGCTCTAGAGTCTGAGAAATACGCACTCAACAATAGTGTTGAAACCTCTCCAGGTTTTTTACGTTTAGGCGGTCGCTCAATACGTGATCACAGAGATTACGGCCGTTTGAGCTTGCTAGAAGTGATCGCTAAATCAAGTAATGTCGGAACAAGTAAATTGGCGCTTGATCTCGGTCCAGAGGCTTTGTGGGATTCGTTTTATGCGCTTGGTTTGGGGCAAGGTACAGGTATTGGATTTCCGGGCGAAAGCATCGGGCAATTACCTAATCCTTTCAATATGCAGCCGGTTGAATTGGCTGCAATGTCATACGGTTACGGTTTGAGTACGACTGCTCTTCAGCTTGCTCAGGCCTATATGGTTTTGGGGAATGGCGGATTGAAGCCATCCTTAAGTCTTATCAAGAAAGAGTCAAAAGAATCTGTTGAGCGAGTATTGCCGGAGTCTGTGTCGAATGAGCTCTTAAAAGCCATGCGTGCAACGGTTGAAAAAGGTGGGACGGGAACGCGAGCGCAGGTGCCTCTTTATAGTGTTGGTGGCAAAACAGGTACTGTTCATACAGTAGGAAGAGATGGTTATAACGCAGAAGAGTACAAAGCCCTATTTGCGGGTGTAGCGCCAATTAATGATCCAAAAATCGCAACCGTTGTTGTGATTGATGCGCCTGCAGGCGCTGAATATTACGGCGGTGAAGTTGCCGCGCCAATATTCTCACGTGTCGTAGATGGTGCGATGCGAATTTTGAGTGTCGAACCAGACAAGTTCTCCCAGCTTATGCACGTTAACAAGGTTGAGTCTTCGTTAGCAGGAGGTCGCGGTTGATATGAATAAAGCACGCCAATATCACTCGGATTTAGCAAGTCTTTTGCTCGGCATCCAGCATGTCCCCTCTGCATTGAACACTCAAATACATGGGCTTGTTTCCGATAGTCGGAAAGTTAAGCAAGGCGATTTATTCCTTGCCTTACCAGGTATAAATTCTCCTGCAAGTACCTATGTGCAAGATGCGATCGAACGCGGTGCTGCTGCTGTGCTGATTGATTGTAATGCAAACGAAGCGAATGACCTGACCGTACATGAGGATGGTCGTGCGATTGAATTGTTTGTTCCTAATTTAAGTAATTTCGTGGGTGAAATTGCGCATCGGTTCTTTCATAAGCCTAGTGAAGAGCTTCAAGTAATCGGTGTGACTGGTACGAACGGAAAGACGTCTGTCGTGAATTATATCGCGCAGTTTTTTGCATCATTAGGCGTTTCCTCTGCTGTCATTGGGACACTAGGATATGGTTTGTGTGCCCGTGATGAGGAGTTAACTGATACCGGCCATACCACGCCGAGTGTTGTTGATGTGCATAAGTACTTGGCACATCTTCGTGATGCGGGTGCTGAGCTAGTCGCGATGGAAGTTAGCTCGCACGGTCTAGATCAAGGTCGTGTTGATGGCGTGCGATTTGAAGGTGCTGTGTTTACCAATTTAAGCCGTGATCACTTGGATTATCATCAGACCATGGCTGAATATGCCAAGGCGAAGGCGCGTTTGTTTGCGAGCGAAGGTTTGCGCTATGCAGTAATTAATGCTGACGATGAATACGCTAGCGTGATGTTTCAAGCTTTGCGACCTGAAGTTCGGAAGTTACGATTCTCATTGAATGGCTCTGCCGAAGTGTTGGTGAAAGATTTTCAGTTGGGAATGACGACAACAGCGAAAATAGAAGTGGCTGACAAGATTATTGATCTTAACAGTGACCTCCTTGGGCAATTTAACCTCTACAACGTGATGGCGGTATTAGGAGTAGCACTTGCGAAGCAGTGCTCGGTGATTGAGTTAAATGCAATCAATCAGTTAAAAGCCGTTAAGGGAAGAATGGAGCTGCATCGCGTTACTGATAAACCAGCGCTTGTTGTTGACTATGCTCATACACCAGATGCTTTAGAGAACGTACTTCAAACCATCCGTAATTTGGAGCCAAAACGCATACATGTTGTATTTGGTTGTGGTGGTGATCGTGATCAAGGAAAGCGCGCACAGATGGGCTTGATCGCAAAAGAATTTGCGGATGTCTGCGTTATTACTAGCGATAACCCTCGCACTGAAGATCCCGAGCAAATTATTTCTCAAATCGCGAGTGTGTTTTCTGATCAAGACGATGTTGTTTGTATCGCAGATCGAGCTCAGGCAATTTCCCATGCGTATCACAGCGCTTCAGTTGATGACGTTGTTCTTATCGCCGGCAAAGGGCATGAAGATTACCAAGAAGTGAATGGCGTGCGCTCATATTTTAGCGACAGCGATTGTTGCGATCACTTATTGGCTGAAGAGGTGCAGAAATGATTGCATCAATGGCTTTAAGCACGTTAGGGGATATGACTCGCGGTGCTTTGATCGGCAATGACGTTGAATTTACCGGCGTTAGCACTGATTCGCGAACGATCAAAGACGGTGATTTATACCTTGCTTTACGCGGTGAACAATTCGATGGACACGGTTTTGTAGATCAAGTCAGCGACCGAGCTGTTGCAATAGTCGTTGAGGAAAAGCAAAGCGTTTCGCTACCGCAACTCATTGTAGGCGATAGCCGTGAAGCGCTAGGTTTTATCGGTCGATATTGTCGAGATCAATTCGATGCACCGGTTATCGCAATTACAGGAAGTTCGGGCAAAACAACTACACGCAAAATGCTGTCTGCGATTATGGCGATGGTTGGCGAGGTTGGCGCAACTAAGGCGAATGAAAATAATGAAATTGGTGTGCCGAAAACACTAATGTCATTACAGCAAGAGCAGTGTTCTGCGGTTATTGAACTTGGTGCTCGACATATTGGTGATATCGCTTATCTAGGGCGTTTTGTGTACCCAGATGTGTCGATTCTGTTAAATGCTGGCTCCGCACATATTGGCGAGTTTGGCGGCTATGAAAATATCGTCAAAGGTAAGGGTGAGATATACGACGTACTCTCTGATGATGGTGTTGCAGTCGTTAATATTGATGACAAGGCTCATAAAACTTGGCTGGAAAAATTAGATGGTAAGCGTGTACTTACATATTCGATTGAGTCTGATTCCGCTGATGTATATGCCAAGAATATCTCATTGCATGCCAGTGCAGCCGTGTTTGATCTCTGTTTTGAAGATGACTGCGTTAGAGTCAGTTTAAATGCAGGTGGTGTTCACAATGTGTCAAATGCATTGGCATGTGCAGCTGCTGCGATTGCTCTGCGCGTTTCAATGGAAGATATCGCGCGGGGCTTAGCCAATTTTAAGCCGGAGCGTGGACGCCAGGCCCTGATTAAATTAAATGAGAATCTATCGGTGATTGATGACTGCTACAATGCAAACCCATCATCGATGAAAGCGGCTTTAGACGTATTGGCAGCTCACGGCGGCAATCGTATTGCTGTTTTAGGTGAAATGGGCGAATTAGGTTCTCTAGCAGGAGAAATGCACAGGGAGCTTGCGCAGTACGCAAGTGAACTCCCAGTGGACGAAGTTTGGTTATTGGGTAATTTTGCTTTGGAAATGGCGAGTGAGCTCGGCGAAAAAGCAAAAGTATTTGAAAGTAAAAGCGAAATTGCAGAGGCATTGGCGCAACTATCTGACCTACCAGCGACAGTTTTATTAAAAGCATCGCGTTTTGTCGCACTTGAGGAAGTTATTGAATTGTTTAAGCGAGGTCAGGCGTAATGCTTTTCTGGTTGGCTGAAGTTTTCAGCGAATATTTTAGTTTTCTATCAGTTTTTCAATATCTCACGTTCCGAGGGATATTGGGGATTATTACAGCGCTATTGATCGCATTGTGGGTCGGCCCTCATATGATTAATAAGCTAACAACGCGTCAGATTGGTCAGTCGGTACGTGACGATGGGCCGCAATCTCACTTGAGTAAAGCAGGTACGCCGACAATGGGCGGTGCCTTGATTCTCGTAGCCATCGGCATTGCAACGTTGTTATGGGCGGATCTTAGTAATCGCTATGTATGGATCACTTTGTTTGTTTGTCTTGCATTTGGTGCGATCGGTTGGGTCGACGATTATCGAAAAGTGGTCGAGAAAAACTCAAAAGGTCTTCCGGCTCGTTGGAAATATTTCTGGCAATCTGTTGCTGCGATTGTTGCTGCTTTCGCCTTGTATTTAACAGCAGAACTGCCGCAAGAAACTGCGCTCATTATTCCAGTATTCAAAGATGTGATCTTTGATCTAGGCCCTGGCTTTATTGTGCTGACGTATTTCGTATTAGTGGGTACCTCAAATGCGGTGAACTTAACAGATGGGTTAGACGGTTTAGCCATTATGCCAACGGTGCTAGTCGCTGGTGCGTTGGGCATCTTCGCATATGTATCTGGTAATGCTGTATTCGCAGACTATCTGCATATTCCTTTTGTCCCTGGTTCCGGTGAGCTCGTTGTATTTTGTGGCGCGATGGTCGGCGCCGGTTTGGGCTTTTTGTGGTTCAACACCTATCCGGCACAAGTTTTTATGGGCGATGTTGGCGCCTTGGCTTTAGGTGCAGCTCTAGGAGTGGTGGCAGTTATCGTTCGACAAGAGATCGTATTGTTCATTATGGGTGGCGTGTTCGTAATGGAAACGATCTCCGTAATCTTGCAAGTGGCCTC
>NZ_LWGF01000988.1:0-1078 GCF_001635355.1 Oleiphilus sp. HI0125 | reverse complement strand
ATTATCTTACTAGCCCCTGCAGTCTGGGCACGGAGCACTCAACCCTGGTATCAGCGTTTTGCGCTGTTTGTCGCCGTACATACATTCCCTGGCTGGAAACCTACAGGGGAAAGTCTTGGTGTGGTTGCCACCGATAATGTTGAAGCGCTGATCGCGATGAGCCAAGACCCTCTCGTTATCAAAGAGACGAGAATTGATGCTATTTATGGATTAACTAACTTGATGGACTTAGCGCTTGAGAACGCGTCAGCAATACAAACGCCCGCCCTCGTACTATACGGGCTCAAGGACGAAGTCATTCCCAAAACACCTACTTGCGAAATGCTCAAACGAATGGAAAGCCAAGTTAACCATCAGCTTAAACTTTATACCAATGGCTACCATATGCTAAGTCGCGACCTACAAGCAGCGCGCGTTTTCAAAGACATGACAGCTTGGATGGATGACCAAAACGGGTTTGAATCATCCTCGATTGAAGAACTCTATTGCGGGCAGTAAATGCTTAGCCTTGCTTAGCGGTCAGTTTAACCTGCATAGAGGTATAGCCTTTCACGAAATTCGATTGGACATATTCGGGCTCTGATAACACTTCTATATCATCAAAGCGTGATAGCAACTCTTCCCACAGGATCTTAAGTTGCATTTCAGCCAGTCGATTCCCCATGCAACGATGCACGCCGAATCCAAAAGACAAATGTTTGCGTGCATTTTTACGGTCGATGATGAATGCATCTGGATTCTCAATCGCACGCTCGTCCCGATTCCCCGACGCATACCACATCACGACTTTGTCGCCTTTTTTAATCGTTTGACCATGTAACTCAACATCTTGCGTCGCGACCCTGCGCATATAAGCTAAAGGCGTCTGCCACCGAATGATTTCACTAACCATATTAGGTATCAAACTTGGATCAGCTTTTAGTTTTGCGAACTCATCAGGGAACTGATTCAACGCAAACACACCGCCAGTCATGGAATTACGCGTTGTGTCGTTCCCACCGACAATCAATAAAGCCATGTTCCCTAAAAACTCCATAGGTCGATCAATCATGTCTTTCGTGTTGTCATTGGTTAGCAG
>NZ_LWGF01000987.1:0-722 GCF_001635355.1 Oleiphilus sp. HI0125 | reverse complement strand
GTGCCTTGAATATCTGATAGTAGCTCTGAGGCTTTCGATTGAATTATCCCTTTCACTAACGAGTTGCTGCTGACGATTGGGAGCTCAAGTGCTTGCGCTTTGATCGAGATTCTATTTGATGAAGCGTTAAATCGAATTGAGTGACCAAAAATCTGTTTAAATTGATGAGCGTAATCAGGCTCTGGAAAACTGAATTCGGCTTTTTCTATCGTAAGTTCATTACCCGTCAGTGAATATGCCCACGCCATCACGGCGCTCATACTGCGTTCGATCGCGATGGTAGGATATTGTTGTTTACTTGCGATATTAAAGGTCAAACTAACAAGGCTATCTTGCCTGTGCACGGTGATGTTCTCCGAGGCATTCATGAGCACAAGATTGTTTGTAAATACTTCTAATGCCTCGCCTAAATTACTACATTGACTAACCCAACTTGCTAATAATCCCTTGGCGTTTGGATTAATTGTTTGTCCAATGCGTAAACCAAGGCCTCGTCCTTTATCGTGCTTGTCGATCTCTTGCCATAAAGAGATCAGAACCGATTCTGGTAGGCGCGAGTCAGGGCTATTGCTCCATGACCTATCCCATCCCAGCTCACTCAGTGTTTTCGTCGATAAAATGTCTAACTCAAGACATATATCGACTAGGTCTTGCGCTGCTGCGCATGAGACAGTGTTACCAATAGACATAAACGTGTTACCGAAGGACCTAGGTTGCTGTTT
>NZ_LWGF01000986.1:0-1244 GCF_001635355.1 Oleiphilus sp. HI0125 | reverse complement strand
ACCATGTTAATAGTCGTTGTCATGCTAGACGCCTGAGCAGTCAGGCTTTTTGCAGCAGCGATCAAATTTTGAGCTACACTCAAATAAAACAACAATTTATCACAACAAGCTTAGAGATTAGTTTATGTCGGCAGTGACGATTACAATCGCCATTGGAAGCCTTATTTGCGCAGGTATTGCATTGATCGTATTCGTTCAGGCAAGAGAGAAGGCGCGTATTGAGCGATTACGTCTGATCATCAAACTACAAGACCGACACACCAACATTCAAAACATCCTATCTAACATGCCACCGCAGTACCTCAATCCTACTTTGAGAAAAATTCTGCACGAGCAATCCATCGAAACCATCAAAGAACTCACTAAATTCAAACCCTCGTCTAAACACGCCGGTTACATTCAAGAAGACGAGCGAGCTATAAAGGAACTCCAAGAAAACCCGCAAAATCTTCCACCCGTTAAGGTTGACTCAACTGAGAAAGCCCGCGAGGTACGCATCATGCTGCAAAACTTATATAAGTTGCTGCATTTTTGGCGTAAAAAATCGCAGCTTTCACCCGATTTAGCCCAGCAACAGATGGCTCATGTAGGTTTTCTAGCGCGACAATCCAAGGCAGATTTATTTGCAGAGAAAGCAAAGCAAGCCGAGCTTGCAGGTAAACCGCGTGTTGCTATCCACAACTACCATAGTGCCATTGAGGTGTTAAGTGACGTATCAACGCACCCTTCTGCGATGCAAAATATTCAGGCATACAAACAAAAAATGGCAGAGCTGAATAAGAAAGCAGATCAACGTACTGAAGAGATCAATGCAAAAGCACAAGGTGAGCTTGAACAAAGCAGTGAATGGGACGATTTTTTGAGCCCAGAAGAAGACTGGAAGAAAAAGAATAGTTACTACGATGATTAACGAAAGAGCTCGCTAATTAAGCGCGCTCTTTATATGGCACTACTTGAATACCTGAGGCACTAGGCCAGCAAATCTTTAATATCTTGCTCGATGGCTTTCGGCTCAGTCTTAGGTGCGTAGCGCTTCAAG
Source organism: Oleiphilus sp. HI0125 (assembly GCF_001635355.1). Lineage (NCBI taxonomy): Bacteria > Pseudomonadati > Pseudomonadota > Gammaproteobacteria > Oceanospirillales > Oleiphilaceae > Oleiphilus > Oleiphilus sp. HI0125. The sequence goes on along the minus strand of NZ_LWGF01000986.1, from coordinate 205 downwards.
ATCTCTCCCTCAGCATTGACCAAAAACTTGGTGAAGTTCCATTTAATTTTCTCAGAACCGAGCATCCCTTTAGCATTTGTTTTTAACAACGAGAATAAAGGGTGTGTGTCAGGGCCATTCACGTCGACCTTACTGAACATCGGGAATGTGACACCATAATTTAGCTCGCAAAACTCGCTAATTTGACTGTCGCTACCTGGGTCTT
>NZ_LWGF01000985.1:0-1004 GCF_001635355.1 Oleiphilus sp. HI0125 | reverse complement strand
ATGTTGATCCTGAATTTTTTCCTAAGGGCTTTTCCTCTTTACTTGATTCGAGTTGGCAGTCTGGAGTCATGGCGCCCAATGATGAAAGTTTGGTCTTGTGCCTTGATACGGTGGCCGCGCACTTTGTCGAAGATGCAGAAACTGCATTCGGAGCCATTCCTTGCAATCTTGGCTTAAGTCTATGGGAGCTCGCGCTTCTCTCTGCTTTGAATCGAGATAAGAAGAGAGCAGAGGAAGGCAGTCAATTATCTATTACAAGCGTGACAGAGTTTCTCGAATTCTCTGAAGGCGAAGGCTTAGATGAAAATGATTTGATTCGTCTTTTTGAGAAGCATGATTTGATGGCGAGAGAGTTTTCTTTTCAGCAGGAGTTATGCGACATACTGCGCAGCGCCGATAAACTTTCAAAAGATCTGATGATACAAATTCGAACTTTGGCTCATGATAACGGTGTTAGTAATTTGGGTATTAGTCTGGAAGAGGAATAGCCAGTTATGAAAGCGACTTTGTTGGCTTTGATTGTTCTCGTCTTTTCTTGCTCTGTTCTGGCGCGAGAGTCTTATGTTGGTTTGAGCTGGGATGTAAAAAAAGACTCTGACAAGTATGCAAGTGCTTACTTGATAGGGGCGGTTCACATGGCAAATAGCAGCTTTTATCCATTCGACAAGAAGATTCTTGATCGTTTTACAAAGTCAGATGTTCTCTTGGTGGAAGCGGATGAAAGTCGCGTTTCAGAGGCTGATATGAATGCATTGATGTCAAAATATGCTCTATATCCAGAAGGCGTGCATTATCGCGATGAACTTTCTGCACCCTTGGTTGAACGTATTGAAATGATGTTTCGTGCTTTGGGTATCAGTGAGCCTGACGCTTTGTTTGGATCATACCGGCCTGGTTTTCTTGGACTGAGCTTAGCCGCTCTCCAAGCTCAGTCGCTCGGCTATGAAGCGAGTTATGGCATTGACCGTTATTTCCTTGATCGAGCGCAGTATAAAAAACCGGTC
>NZ_LWGF01000984.1:0-1318 GCF_001635355.1 Oleiphilus sp. HI0125 | reverse complement strand
ACGCTTGGAAACAAGGTTTACTTGAGCAGATTCAAACATACTGTTCGTGGCTTTCAGAAAACGGTGCTGCTTCAGAAGATGTTATTAAACGTCTAGCTCGTACTTGCTTGGAACTGCAAGAGGATGAGCTAACTTTGGCACTTGTAGGTGAATTTTCCCGTGGTAAANCGGAATTAATTAACGCGCTCCTTCATACAGAAAATTTCCAACGAATTCTTCCTTCTAAAGCGGGGCGTACAACAATGTGCCCCACAGAATTATTTTATGATCGCCGAGTTAAGCGTTCCTATTTGCGTTTATTGCCTATCGAGAGCCGTCGTCTGAATCTCACTATTACAGAAATGAAGCAAAAAACGGAGCTATGGGAATCATATAAATTAGATGAGCTATCACAAGATGACACCAGTAAGATATTAGAATGCGTGGCTGAGGTTGTGTCAGTTAGTAAAGACGAAGCGCTTGCCTTGGGGTTTGAAGAATCAATGCAAGAGCAAGATCTTGAAAACCCCGAGAAGGTTATTATTCCTCGATGGCGTCATGCGCAGCTCAGTCTAAAGCATCCTTTGCTACAACAAGGTGTGCGTATTTTAGATACTCCGGGATTAAACGCGTTGGGTTCGGAGCCTGAGTTGACAGTGAGTATGATTCCAAATGCACAAGCGGTTGTGTTTTTGCTTTCAGCTGATGCTGGTGTAACTGCGAGCGATATGGCGATTTGGAATCAATATATCTCTCCGAACGGAGAGGCTTCAGAAAAATACTGTTATGCCTTATTGAATAAAATTGATGTCTTGTGGGACGACTTACAGGGCGAGACGTATACGGCTGCAGCGATTGAGTCAGTGAAGCAGGATACTGCTAGAAAGCTTGGTATTGCCGCAGAGCATGTGTTGCCAGTTTCAGCAAAGAAAGCATTACATGCAAAAGTAAAACAAGATGATGCGCTAGGTCAGAAAAGTGGCCTCCAAAAATTTGAAAACTTGTTGATAGAGCAGTTGGTTAACGAGCGTGAACGTTTACTCTACAGCTCAGCTATTTCTGATATCAGTTCTTTAGTACAGAGCAGTGAAAAAGTAATACGGCATCAGTTAGTTCGCGCAAAACAACATTTACTAGCGCATGAACGCAATGAAGATGCTGAGTCATCTCTGAATGATATTGGTGATCAAACACAACAAGATCACGCTGAGTTCTATAGAAAACTCGTTGCTTTGCGTTCAAGTCGACGTTTGATGATGTCGCAGAAAGAAATCCTCCATGAGCTTGTTCATCTCGATAAGTTTGATGCACTTGCCGACGATATTCGCAGAGCGATGCA
>NZ_LWGF01000983.1:0-992 GCF_001635355.1 Oleiphilus sp. HI0125 | reverse complement strand
ATGCTTATACTCATAAACGATTAATCTTGTATTTGGCTTTGAACTTACGAATCTGCCGTACCGAAATCATATTCAGAAGTAAGGTAATCACGAACAAAACTAAACCTAAGGCAAATGCAGAAAGTGTTTGGGGAGAATCGAATGCATGGTCACCCACAAGCGCATCGACAATACGCACTGTGACCGTGGTCATATCCTCTAAAGGATTCCAAGATAGGTTTGGCCTCAAGCCTGCAGCCATGACAACAATCATGGTTTCACCCACGGCTTTAGCGAAACCAAGTAAACACGCAGAAATAATGCCCGGCATAGCTGACGGCACAACAATATCGCGAATCATTTCTGCCTGATTCATGCCTAAACCATAGGCCGCATTGCGCTGACTAGCCGGAACAGCGCACAGAACGTCATCACACAAAGATGAAATGATTGGAACGATCATCACACCCATGATTACACCGCTCGCTAAAGCGCTGTTATACGCTGCCTCAATGCCTAAAGCATCACTCAATGAAACAATCGCTGGGGCTACAGTGAGCGCCGCAAAAAATCCGTAAACAACCGTAGGAATGCCTGCTAGAACTTCTAGAATAGGCTTTAATGACTTACGTAAAGACGGTGATGCGTACTCGCTTAAAAAAATCGCATTACCTAAGCCCACAGGGATCGCGACTGCTAAAGCAATTCCCGTAATCATAAATGTGCCTGCAAAAATTGGCACTGCACCAAAGGTGCTATCGGAATGGCTCATATGCCACTCCAAACCTGTTAAAAAATACCAAAGACTTTCTAACTGAAAAAATTCTATCGCCTGTAATAGGATGGAAAATAATATGCCAATTGTGGTCACAATGGCGATGGCAGAGGCGCTTGCCAATAAAGCATTTACGGCGGCTTCTTTGCGCGCGCGATTCTTATTTTGAGACTGGATCTCAAACACCTGTCTACTCACTTATTACTGTTACTTGAATCGGTTTTAAATAGAGCATTGC
>NZ_LWGF01000982.1:0-1211 GCF_001635355.1 Oleiphilus sp. HI0125 | reverse complement strand
ACGAGTTGATTTACTGGGCTGTCTTCTACGAGCAATATTTTCATAATAGCGATCTATTCTTGATGCTAGGTTCAAAAAACCGTAGTACAGGAAATAGGCTAAAACGCCTCGAAATTATCTATTTTTCGCCTATTTTTGTAGCTAAATTTTACAGAGATTTGGTGTAGAGCTTGCGGATTGAATTCTTAAGGTATGTATGGGCGGCATTGTATGGGCTATTAATCGCTAATAGTGCTTTTGCTGCGAATGAATTTTCTAGTTCAATCGAGTTCGATACGCACTATCTTGTAAAAGACTCAGACCAGCATCACAAAGACGAGGACAAAAAGCAGCACGGCGTCAATGCTAGGTATTACCTTACGCCTGTTGATCAGTCTTCGATTTCGCCTTTAGAAAACGAGTTCTTAGCGCGAGTCAGTTACCTTGATATAAGCCTTAGCGCTGATGATGTAACACCCCAAGATGATTTTAATCGAGTTAGGCTAACGTATTCGCATGATGACCGTTTACTCAGTCATAGCTGGCGGATCGCGTATATCAGCACGCGACATGAAACTCGCCTTGATGAAGAACGACTCAATGGCGGTGGTTTAGGTTTGTCTATTTATCTGACCGATACCGGGAAGGCAGATTTTTACAGCGAGTATGAGTCCGGGGATGGTTATCGCATTAGCTTCAGTGAGATCAAGTATCGACAGATCTATACAGCTTATGATCTAGATTTAGTATTTGATGTGGGGCTATCTCATCGTGAAAAGAAAACGCCTTATCCTAATCTAGGGAGAGAGGGCGGTGGTTATATATCAAATGCGTGGTATGGCGAACTGGCTTGGTATTTGTCGCGGAAACTTCGACTTGGATTTGGCCATAAATCCCATTCAATCGATTATAGGAATGGCAATGATGGCGCTTTAAATTCTTTGTATCTACACGGCGGGTACGCGCCGTTGGATTTTGTTCAACTTACGTTTCGTGTAGGCGTTCAGCGCGAGATTATCGATCGCCCTAACTTAGATGAAGTCGAAGAAAATGCAGCTGCTTTTGATGGGAGCATTCGATTTGAGTTCTGAGTCCATTAGTTGTCCAAAAAATGAATCAAGTCCTTGGCATTTCTCAATAGATGCTGTGCTCCTAGGTCATTAAGATTCGTGCCTTCATCGAAGTAACCAAACGGAACGATCGCTGATACGCAACCGGCGTTGTGGGCTGCT
>NZ_LWGF01000981.1:0-406 GCF_001635355.1 Oleiphilus sp. HI0125 | reverse complement strand
TTCATTTCAATCAATTGATAGACATTTTCGATGGTGGCCCAGTCGTTGAGAGCTTCGTTGAAGATGTGCGCGGCGTTAGTGAAAGTGTGCTTTTGCCTTATCGCGTAGATACTAACTATGACGCTGAAATTGGTGCCCGTGACGATTGGGTTGTGTCTAATCGGCGGATGGAACATTTCCGTACAATTCTTGTCAGTAAAGATCAGATTCACGCTGATCATATAAGACTAAGTTCAGAACAATTCGATGCTTTGAATATCGATGATCAAGCTGAGCTTAGAGCTGTCCCACTTCGTTATATTTAGGATAAAGCTATGAGCCAATTAGGAGCTTTCATTGCAGGACAGTGGCATCACTGTTCAGGACCATCGTTATCTAGCCATAATCCTTTTAATGGTGAGCTTGT